>CAZBOB010000093.1:0-14488 GCA_964492995.1 uncultured Desulfobacteraceae bacterium
TGACGAGCGTGAAGATGTGGCCCGAGGAGAGGATGGAGCTGCCCTTCCTTGTGCCTTACATACCCCAGTAACCTATAACAAGAAAACCCTCTTCTCCCGAACCTCCGATGACAGAGGTTCGGGGGAGAGCTAAAACTTTAATTTTTCGATCCCCCTTTCCGGCTTTCCGGATAGGGGGATTTTTTATGAATAAGCTTGATTTTTTTATCTTTTGTATTTATTAATCCATTCCAAATAAGACCTATTCAACAATTGTTTGCCACAAAGTCACAAAGACACAAAGCAAATTTTTTATATATTTTTTGGTGTCTTGGTGCCTTTGTGGCGAAAAGAAAGTTTTTTGTCGTAAAACACACGATTACCGGAATTAAGCGCCTAACATTTAAACAATCACAAAGGAAAGTGGAAATGACCGAAGAAACAAAAAAAACCAAAGAAGAAGAAATGGAAGAAACAATCAAGGAATTAGAGCAGCAGTACCCTTCCGTGGCAGAGCAGCCGGAACACCCGGGCTGGGTCACTGTTGCTGAAGTTTTTAATAAGGCGGAAGCTTCAAAGAAGACAGATCCGATCTTTGAAAATATGATCTTTATGCTGGGATATGATTTTTCCTCTAACATATACGTGATTAAAGGGGATTATCTGACCATCGTGGATCCTGGAAACGATTACACGGCATTTATGGCACTTTTCAAGCTTGATTATGAACCGGGAGACATTAAGAAAATCGTTCTAACCCACGGCCACCGTGATCATGCCATGGGTATCTTCGAACTGTTAAATTATCCCACTATTATGGAGAATAAAGACATAGAGATTATCATCCATGAAAAGGGTCCTGAAGGGTTCAAACAAATGATAGAAAAAACCGATTTCCCTTTCACCTTGGTTAAGGGAGGAGAAACTCTTGACCTTGGCGGCTTTGAATGGGAAGTGATTTCTACGCCCGGCCATACCATGGACGGCATATCTCTTTATCACGCGCCGACTAAAACAGCCTTTACCGGCGATACCATATTACCTTACGGCATATCCGATGTTGACAATACCGCCGGAGGTCGGCTGGATCACTACCTGTTTAGCATCAAGGAATTACTCAAAAGGAATATTGAAAACATACTGCCCGGCCATGGCGTACCCGTGGTTTCTGCGGGAAGAAAGGTCATGGAGGTGGCCTACGAAGGCGTAATAGCGAAAATCCTTGAGATTGAGGGTGCAATTGACTGGATGGATGTCGCACCGCAACTGGTTCAAAAAGGGCTTTTGGAAGAGGCGATCTATTGCTGTGATAAGAAACTGGTCGGCGGTTCTGAAGACTTAATGGCGCTTCAGCTTAAGGCTTACTGTTTGTCCGATATGGGCCGGAACCAGGAGTCCATTGAGATTCTCGATAAAATCCTGGCGAGGGAAAGCAACAACCCCCATGCGCTATTGGGAAAGGGCCATGCATTGCTGGGGATGCAAAAATATGAAGAAAGCCTACCATATTTAGATGAGGTTATTAGAATCAACCCTGATATCAAAGAGGCGCATATATACAAGGGTATGGCCCTCTATTTTTTGGGCAGGTATGATGATGCCATGGATATAGAGATTTTCAGAACGGAGTTTGCTGAAAAATTCAAAGATCAGCTTGAAAAAAAGGAGTAGCAAGAAAAAATCCTTTTTCCTCCTAGCCACGCCTTAATGGGGTTAGGGTGCTTAAAATAATCTCTTAAGGCCTCTGCCATAAACAAAAGGTCAGACTGGCATCCCATTTCCCGGCATTTATTCACCAGGTCTTTCTGAACCCTTTGAAAGATATCACGGATATGGTGATAACATCTGAGTCTGGCCATATGATCTCTGGACTCAAATACGTCTTTACAATGCTTTGCATCTATCGAAGTGCAGGTTCGACATACCACGGGCCTGACATTATAAACCATACACATCCCGTCTTTTAAAAAGATGCAGGGCAATTCATACCGGATCATGGCTATTTCATCCGGGGTCTTACCGTTTGTTACGTCAACAACATGCTTGATTCTGTGAATTAGCGCCTGTTTCTCCTGATCCGTGAAGGTCTGCTCAACATGATGGCCCATAAGCAGGGCCTCCGGAGGCGTTACAACCGGCTGGTTAAAGCAACAGTAGTGGCATCCTGGTTTGCAGTCTAAAGGTACAGGCAGAGATTCATGTGAGGTAAATTTCCGGATCGCCCGGTCCGTCCAACCCAATGCCGTTGAAGCGAGTTCCAAAGCTTTATTTTTAAAGTCTTCCATTGTTTTTTATATTTAAAAACATTGACACAAAATTGCAAATCTTTTTAGACTTTAAATATTCATTTAAATGCAAGGAGCAAGAAATGACACGTTATAAACAGGGTCTTGCCTTTGGTTATGTGCAGGGTACCAAATATAACCGGGATCGACCCATGAGGGATAATCTGGGTTCTATTCCGCCAACCGCAGCCTTAAAAAATTACCCGGAAGCGGAGCGCCTGCAGTTGCCGGAGCCTGACCTGAGCCGTCCGGCCAACCTCTGGCAATGCCTGGCCAGACGCCGCTCCGAACGCAATACCACACCCGATCCATTACGTCTCGAGGAATTGTCCAAAATAATGTGGGCGGCCCAGGGCGTGACCGCACGGGCCGGGATATATCTGTTACGCACCGCTCCTTCTGCCGGAGCCCTCTATCCCTTTGAAACCTATCTTTATGTTGACAAAGTTAAAGACGCTCCCCAAGGAATTTACCATTTTAACGTGGCTGATTTTGCTCTGGAACGTTTGCAGGTGGGCGACTTCAATAACGCACTTACCGCTGCCAGTCTGGGTCAGCCCGTGGTGAGGCGGGCAGCGGTGGTTATTATCTGGACCGCAATGATGCTCCGGTGTATGGTCAAATACCGCGACCGTGCAATGCGTTACATCCCCATGGATCTGGGCCATGTCTGCCAGAACGTTCAGCTGGCTGCAACCGCCATGGATCTCGGTTCCTGCCCCATCGGCGCTTTTTTTGATGATGATATCAACAAATTGTTGGGAGTTGACGGTGAAGAAGAAACGGTATTGTACTTAGTCACGGTAGGAAAACTCCGAAGCCTTTGGTAAAAGATATAATACTTTGGTTACTCAGCTAAAATTTCAATGATCGGCGGGATAACATTGGTGGCGATGTCCGTTCGGGAGCCGCCCCCTAAAACCACTTCCAGACGGCCCTCGGATACTTGTTCGGCGGTTTTTTTCATAAAGCGGGCAATTTCCTGATAGCAGCGGCCGCTCAAGCCCAGGCTGCCGTAATCGCCCCGGTGGGTATCAAACCCGAAATACCAGAAGATCAGGTCGGGCTTAAAATCTTTAACCCGTGGATAGAACTCGGTTTTTACGTTGTCGGCATATTGTTCGTCTATATTGTTGACGGTGTCGCCCCTGCCCCAGAATCCCCAGGGGCTTCCCGGCGCGCGGATGTCAACTTTAGTGCCGTCCGGTGATTCATACTCCATACCGCAGCAGCAGACGTGGAGAACGTCAGGATCGTTTCTGAGAAGGTCCCGTGTGCCGTCTCCATGGTGGGCGTCCGTGTCCATAATTGCAAACCGTTGGATATTATGAATTTCGCGAAGATAGGTGATGGTGATGACCACATCGTTAAAGCAGCAATACCCGCCAAAGTAGTCTTTCCCCGAATGATGTCCGCCTGCACCGATAAGGGCAAATGCATTGTCAATTTCCCCGGTGCAGACCTTTTCTCCGGCCAGCACCACGCCGCCCACCGAATGCCAGGCTGTTGAGCAGAGATGGTCTGCCTCCACACCCCGGATAAGTTCCGGAGTGTGGACTTTCAGTATCCATTCCTCTTCTATGGGAGGGGATTCATAGAGGATAACATTATCACGGGCGAGAAGATGATCAATGGCTCCGGGAAAATCTTCCAGCCGCGCTCCCCGGGTGAGATAGCTCCTGCGGCTGAAGCTGGGATGGTAAAACACGCCGGTTTTTCTCATAAATTTTTCCTATTAAAAATCAGAAAGGGCGGGTTTCCCCAAAACTTTTAGATAAGAGGTATCATTCAGATACGAAATGATCCATTGATGGTCTTTATAGGTAAAAAGGTTGGTGCTGGCGGTATCCTGTTGAATTCGCCAAAAATTATTGTTTTCGATTCCCAAAAGGCTGCAACAAATCACTTTGTTCGGCACCCGATGGGCGACCAAAGCGATCGTTTCATTTTGATGTTTTTCAATCAGTTTGTTTATGGCTGCCATGGTCCGGGTGCGAACCTCTTCCAGGCTTTCTCCATTCGGAAAGCTGACCTTATGGGGTTCCCGGAGCCAACGCGTATAAAGATCCGGATATTTTTTCCGCACCTCGTCAAGGCGGACCCCCTCCCAATCGCCGTAACTGATATCGATAATGGCTTCAAGGGGGGTGACTTCGATGTTCTGAAATTTGGCTATATTTTCAGCCGTTTCCATAGAACGGGAGAGGGGGCTGCTGTAAATGGCGTGGATGGTTTCATCTTTTAAAGCTTCACCGGCCAGATGCACTTCTTTTTTTCCGGTGTCATCCAGAGGAATGTCCATGCGTCCTCTAAATACTTCCTCCAGATTCCAGGCGGTCTGGCCATGGCGAACAAGGTATACTTTGGTCATGTTCGGCGACTAAATTCCTTTGATTTGCTGATGAAGTTCGCGGGTTTTTTCCATGCGGGCCCGGTCACGATCCTGTGCCAGATGACGAATACTCTCATTTGCATCCGACATTTCCGGATCACCGGCATTTTTCCCCTTCACATATCCGTCTATGAGAAGGCGATATACATGTATCATTTCTGAAATCAACGCTACCGGATATTCGCGTCCCTGTACTTTTATCGTTTGCAAGCCCAGATCAACATATTGTTTCAGTTCTTCACCCCTGATGGCAAAGGCCACATTCGGCCTGCGGCGGATTCTTTTATTTATCCCGGCGATTTCCTCAACACTCTTTTTTTTGCGCCGCATCAGTTTTTCACGCTGAGCCTCGGTTAACAAGCAGAACCGAAAGCAACTGCCGCTTCTGTCCGGCCAACCCTCATATTCAACGATTTCATTGCCGTCTTCATCGTGGTGAATTTTTTTTAGATATGAATCGCTGGTGAATTCGTGAAACAGGCAATTGCCCACACCACCGATGCATCGGTTGCCATGAATCAGTATTTCAGTCAAAACGCCGACTTCATCAGCCGTTTTTTTAAACTCCCTCAATTTTTCCACGGTGTCGATTTCGGTACTGGCAACAATCTGGGTGGCGCCGGCGTCACGATAATATTCCATCTGTTCCCGGGTCTGGATATTACAGCCCACACTGGCGTGGATGACCAAATTCGGATAGTTGCGTTTGATAAGCCGCATGAGTTCAGGGGTTTTGGCAATAACCCCTTCTACGCCATATTGTGCCCATTTGGCGACTTTACTCAACACACGGATAAAATGTTTTTCCTGTACTTCCGCGTTAATAGCAACTCGAACCTTGCCCCCATGGTCGTTTCCAATTCGAACCGCCTCCCTAATCTCACTGTCTTCCAGTTCCCAAACGCATTTTCTGCGGCTGAAACCTTTTGCTCCCACATATACGGCATTGGCGCCGCTGGCAAATACGGCATTCACCATTTCAAGACTGCCGCCAGGAGCCAGCAATTCGTTCATGGTATTGAACCCTCCTTACTCTTAAACCGGCCTTTTTTTCTCTTAACCGATCCTAAAATTAAATTGCAGAGGATGCAAGTGATAGATTCAACAATATTGTAACGGTAAATAACACAAATTTTCAAACATTATAAATTATGCATTTAAGCATGTATTGTCAAGGAAATTATAGGCGAAAGGCAGGGGAAAACGCATTTGAATCCCAATACAGGGAGAATGCTCCACGACAGCGTGTATCTCTTTCCAACCGACTGAAACTTGTGCTTAAGCACCCGTAAGCCCGAGCCGCGCCAGAGTTATTAAGAACAATTCGTCGCTAAATTATCCCATTGATTTTTTAAGTCATAATTTCATTCGGCTCGGGCTAACGCGTGCTAAAGCCCTTCAAACAGTCAGTCGGTTTCCAAGAGAAACACGCCGTCGCTACGCTGCACCAAAATCAAATGCGTTTACCCTGAGGCCAAAGGCCCTTCCAATTAGTTCAGAAGTCGGGGTATTTTTCTTATAACGCTTGGAAAATAGCGTAATGAATGATCAGCAGCGAAATCATACACTGTTTGATTTTATGAGTTTGTATGATGTAGTCGCTTATTATTCATGGAGCGATTGAATCGAAAAAACTCCCCGATCCCGAACTTAGGGGCTTCGCCCCAATTGGAATAATGGAATAATGGAATGATGGAATGATGGGTGAGCTTGTCCTGAACGAAGTTGAAGGAAAGGAGTTTTTTACAATTAAAATGGTTTATTTTCGTCCTTACCCCCAATATTCCAGCATTCCAGCATTCCATTATTCCATGTCCGAGTTAAAAATATAAGTCTAAAAAACACCTTTATTTTCAATAAATTGTAGAATTTCCGAGACGTTCAATTAGTGACCTGCTTCCAGCATAATGTTATGTAACCGCTCTGCTCGTAAGCAAAAGGCTTCTAATTGCGCATTTATTACCTGAGGAAAAGGAGACCCGTCACTTTCAATTGCAAGAAAGGGAAGGTCTTCCACGCCTTCAAGAATGGTCCTAAGCTGTTTATTTTTCGGGTCTGTTGCCAGTTTGGCTTTACTGTTCATGGTTTCGGTAAGAAGGGCCTCTGACAGGCGGTTGGGCATGCAACCGAACGGACCAATGGCGATTACACCACAAGCATCCGATACTATTTCGGTAATTGAGCTTCCCACTGTAAGGATGGCCTCACCGGTCAGATCGGGAGACAGGTAAGGTAAGGCGTTTTTTATTACCTTCTTCACATCAAAGGGCGTCGCATGAATGAGGCCTGAGCGTGATAATATGGATTTAATCTGCTTTTCGTATCGGGCCATAAACTTCTTTCTGGCCATGAAGTTCAGCTTATCCCTCATGGTCATTGTGTGATCGGAAAGTCCGTTATCCATCAGATAGTGACAGTATAACAGCCATTCGATGGACGATGCACAGACTGAAGCAAACCCTTTTTCTGCAAGATGTTCCATAATATATTGGCGTGATAAACCGTCCCGTCGAACAAATATTTCTCCAACCAAAGCGATGGTGGGTACTTCTTCGGGCGGAAGCTTCATGTGAATTTGGCTGAATCTTTCACCGGTGCGGGCGAGTTGTTTCTCCAGAAAAGAAAATTCGCCTCTTTGGAGCGCTTTTAGTATCAGACCCCATTCTTCTTTGAATACCCTCATTGCCGTTTCAGTATCTGTAGCGTTCGCCAGGATCATGGAACAGATGTCTTCCATGAGGTCAGAAACGATAGTTCCCCACCATGCTTTTCTCTGGAAATTATCCCCCAAGCCTGCATATGAGTCCTCTGATGTGGGTGAAAACATTGCAACATTTTTAATTTCACGTCGTTTTACCAGATCTTCCATAAAAATATAGTACTGACCAAAACGGCATGGGCCGGAGGTCGTCGGCATAAAGTAAACCAGCACCTCATCATCTCGTTTTCCGTTGTGTATGTAGTTTAGGAGCGTTCCCGTTGTAAGTATCAGAGGAAGGCATTCCTTGCAGGATGTATTTGCACGACCCAACTTCAACACCTCTTCCCCGGATGGCGGGTGGGCCACTGTGTTAATACCTAACCCCCGAAACACTGCTGCCATTGACTCTGTGAAAATTTTGCCCATGGATGGGAACAGAAGTGTCACCCGCGGGTTGTTCAGGTTCAGCGCTTCTCCATCAGATGTAATTACCTTTGCAAATTTGTTATCAAGAATTGTCCGGGCAGGAACAAAAGTTCGCTTCTTTTGGACGATCTGCTTTTGAGCCACGAGTTGTCGGTATGTCGCAATGATGTCCAGAAACGCTTCGACCCGAGTTTCCAAACCGGCATCTGCCGTGTGGCTGTCCAGTTCAAGTGTTAGGGAGGGCTTTCGATCCATGATATCCCTGAAATATCCGATGAGGAACGAATCCGGACCGCATGAGAAATTGGTAATAAAGGTGCCGAACAATTGAGGATGCCTTTTGACGAATCTAGCGGCTTTCATGATGAGTTGCCCCATGCCCCAGTACATATGGCGCTTGCTTTCTTCATTATCTAACGGAAGAAAATCTAAAGGTATTGTCATAACGCCTCTTGATGCAAGCTTGTGGGGAATGCCCATGTGTGCTTCTTCAACAAATCCATTGTAAGGCCGGGCGAAAATTACCACCGCAATCTTATTCGAGTCGGCTTCAAGTTCCCGAAGAGCCTTTTGCCCAATCTTTCTCATTTCGGTCAGGCATGCCGTCTGCTGGTCGAGTGCCTTGCGAAACGCTTTTCGAGCCTCCTTTCGGCGAATTCCCATATGAACTGCAGTTTCAACCAGGGGTTCCCTGGCCGTGGCCAGCCCTCCTTTTAGATCCAAAAGAGGGGTCAAAACTTTTGTTCCATTTCTCTTCAGATCGTCGAGTTTATCCTTAAACGCAGTCCGTAGATAGAATGGCTCGCCTTGGGCGAGGGGACAAATCTCTGAGGCCGAGTGTCCTTTTTGGGCAGGAACCGCTTTGAAGTGGGGCAGAAAAATGAATTCCGGAGGGTCTCGCATTTCAATCAGCGAGTAAAAGAAACCATGTGCCAATTCAATTGGATAACATAAGGAAGCGCCGATACGATCAATTCCTTCCTGAGAATAAGAATCAGGTACAACCGGTCTAAATCCCAATTCTGTGAAAAATGTTGAATAAAGAGGATAGTAAGTGTTAACCAAAAAACTCCTGTTAATACCTATTTTTCCGCGAAATTTCTTAATTTTGCCCTTGGGTGATTTATGATCGGATTCCGGGGCAAACGTTGCACCGTACTTTTCGAAGACGAGCTGCTGGCGGACCCGAATCAGGTCCAAGTTTTGAACATTGTATGTTATATTGTGCCGCAAATTGTAGTACCGGTTACAGGCGCCGCCGAATGGATATTTGGTTCCCTCAAGCTCTATCATGGCAATTTCACACCGCCGGTCACATTTTTCTTTGCCGCCTTTGCAGGTAAATGATTTGCCGTATGTTACCTCTCTGTCTGAAAGAACTTTCAGGTCGAAGTGGCTTTTTTCTATCAACCCCATTTTAATTCGCTTTTTTATCTCAAGGGCTACCCCAAAAGCTCCCATCAGGCCGGGCTCCGGAGGAACGATGATCGGTTTACCTACAAGGGATGCCATGGCCAGCGGGATTGCCTGGTTGTAACAGACGCCGCCTTGCATGAAAACTTTTTTACCTACCGGCCGGTTCCCTTTGACCCGGTTTGAGTAGTTCATGCATATGGAATAGACCAGTCCGGCGACAATATCCTCATGTTCGACTCCCTCGTGGATGGCATTTTTTATGTCAGAGGCGATGAATGCGGCACATTGGTCATTGAAGTTGGGCGGATGACGTCCTTTGAGTGCGATATCTGCAATATCTTCCATTGCCACACCCAGGGTCTCAAATGCGGATTCTTCCAAAAACGACCCGGTACCGGCAGAACACGCTTCGTTCATGGCATAATCTGAAGCCACAGCGTTAGTGATGTAAGTGTATTTAGCATCTTGCCCACCGATTTCAAAGATAGTGTCCACCTGTGGGTCAAAATATACGGCAGCGGCTGCATGGGCGATGATTTCGTTGATAACACCGTTCGTGAGTGCATGCAGACCGGCAATTTGACGACCGGAGCCGCAGACGCCCAGCCCCTCAATTGTTATTTCCGAGGGATCAATAGCTCCGTCAATCTGACTCAGGATAGAACGATAACACCGCCGGGAAGCCCCAACCGGATCGCCGTTCGTACGCAGATAAACATCCGCCAGAATTGCATTGTCCGCTTTTCTCAGAAGAATCGCTTTGGTAGTGGTTGAACCCACGTCAAGCCCGAGTATGCAGGTGTCGCCCGGACGGATTTTTCCTTTTTCAATGGTTTTGAATTCCACTATGTCTTCAAAATTTTGCAAGGGAGGAAGCGTGTCAAATGATGCAGCTTCCCTACTGAACAACTCAGATGTGCCGGGGAATCTGTCAGTATCGTGTTCCAGCCCCCAGAGAGCGGCACCCAGAGCTTCAAAATAAGGTGCTTCCGGGGGAACAATCAGACCGGGGATCTCCATACGCAGACGCTCTATCATCATATGGTTGCGAGCCGTCCCTCCGGTGATCATAATGTTCTTTCTTTCAACTTTTTTTAAGAGCTCTAAGATTTTCTTTGCCATCATATGGCAAAGACCGGCGGTTACTTTTGCTTTGGGGACTCCTTTGTTTGTGGCGTGGGTGCAGTCAGATTTGCAGAAAACCGAGCAACGGCCGGAGACGGGATACGGTTCTATGGAAACGGCCCACTGGGCGGCCTCTTTAAGTGATACATTCATTCTTCGCAGTTGCTGAAGAAAAAATTCTCCGGTTCCCGAGGCACATTTGTTGCCGGTCAGAACGTTGGATATCTGCCCCAGACGGTTTAGAACATATACCATAAAGGTTTCGCCGCCCGCAGAAACCACAGCAGGACACGATACGTCCGGAAGTTTGACAAACCGGTAGGCGTATTCCACGGCTTCAGGTTCGGGTATTGAGGAAAGTGTTACGAACTTCCGGAATTTTCTGCCGGTGGCCGCGATACGGTCAAATGAATTCAGGTCGAGGTTTTTGAGGGCCGACAGCAGTGTCCGTTTGGGATCTCCCTCGTGCGGATGCAGCGAATATTCGACCAGTCGCGGGGGTTTTTTCTCTGGCGTCAGGATTCCTTCATGAAGATTCTGTTCCTGCTCTACCTGAACAATGGAAACAGTGGACGCTCCGAGGCAAAGCCCCAGTGACCTTATCTTTCCGGGCATAAGCCTTTTCCGATGAGATTGCCTCTGTGAACCTTCATATTCCATTGGAAGTTACAAATCCAAACGAGAAAACAGAATTGCTCTGAAACAACCAAAATTGTACAAAAAAATTTTTCAGACGATTTGGAAGTATAAAGAAAACTGGTTTGGGTGTCAAAGAAAAATATCAATTTATCGAAAAAACGCCGCCTCAACAGTACACGTTCGTTGACCTGGCTCATCTCGTCCTGGCGGGAGAATGTTGAATTTTCAAGACACAGAACTTAGGGGCTTCGCCCCATTATTCCATTCTGATGGGGTAAACAGGGTGCCATTAATAGACTTTTTATTTCGAGAGGTTGTAGAATTCCCGAGACGTTTAATTAATCCTTGTCTCGAAGTCTATTCCGTGGTATTTGCGTGGCTTTAACGACATCTTTTATATAAAATATTTGTCAAAGAGAATATTTAAAGGGGGAATATTAAATGGTACGATTAAGCAAGAGCGCAGGAATAATTCTGGTTCTGGTTCTCGGATTCTTGGTACAGGCACTTTTTTCTTTTGCAGACCATATAGACAGCCCGAGCAAAGCGGTTGTTCAATTCAGTAAAGCATATTTTAAGCTTGACAAATCCATGGCCAAAAGAATCTGCAAGAAACGGTTGGCATCTGAAGATGTCGATGTTATCGACCAATATATCTTTCTTGCAGCCAAAGAGGCCAAAGAGAGGGGTTTTGGCATAAATTTTATGAAAAATAAACTTTATGACATAGAAACTGAAACAATATCCAAAAAAAATAATGAAGCGCAAGTTCGGATAACCGGAAAAATAAGAGTTTCGATAAATCCTGTTTATCCAATTGTTGCTAAAGTATTCAACCTCGGAGCAACCCATGAGGTTGATGAAATCATTAATGTTATAAAGGAAGATGGCAGATGGAAGGTTTGTGGCAACCTTTTTTCTTTGCCGGTAACTTAATCTGAACAAGCCAGAACCAAAAAATATTTGCCACAAAGGCACAAAGACACAAAAGGCATTTTTTTATTTTGATCTTGAAAACCTGGGCCTATGGTCCAGGATTCTTTACTTTTTCTTAGTGCCTTTGTGACTTGGTGGCGAAAACATGAAGCTTATATATGCTCGTATTCGTAAAAAAGCCCTCCAGATTGTTTCCCGTTATCCTTCCCCTGACTTTTATCAAGACCATTTTTTATCAAATGAATTGTCTCGTCAGTATTTTGAAACAAATCCTTTCACTGTTCAATTACGGGCCTTTGTTGCCCGGCAATTAAAAGATGACTTTGGACATGGCCTTGACCACGCAGTAAAGGTGGCTATGGACGCCGGTGCCTTGATGATCATTGAGAACAAATTTGCCGGGTCTTCCAATGACCTTATAAATCGCAGAGTTATTATTGTCCAATGTGCTGCTCTTCTCCACGATATCAAGCGCAAACAAGAAAATCACGCTGTCAAGGGAGCTGAATATGCCAGGAAAGTTCTGAAAAAATATCCCTTTGATCCTGAAGAAATCGAGGATATTTGCCTGGCCATTCGAAACCATGAAGCCTTCAAAAGTACTGAAAAAGCAAACTCTCTGGAAGGTTTGCTTGTTTCCGACTGCCTCTATGATGCCGACAAATTTCGGTGGGGGCCTGACAATTTTAGCGATACCGTTTGGATAATGGCATCATCTTTTAAAATTCCTGTCGTGAAATTTATGGAGATTTATCCCGATGGCATGGAAAAGATTGCTAAAATAAAACATACATTCCGTACGGGTACCGGGAAAAAATACGGTCCCCAGTTTATTGATATAGGACTTGCCATTGGTGAAGAATTGTTTGATGTTATTCATACGGAGTTTGCAGATTTGTTATAGGCCGCTTGTCTTTGAGGTTGTCTGATGAAATCAGTATTTCCAGATAGTTATAACTCAAGCACAACAGTTTTGCTGCGTATCACATTCATTATTTCGGCAATTGTAACGATTTTCATCTTAAGCACAAACATCGAAGCGGTTGAAAAAAGTTTTCCTTTTTATCCGGGTGAAAAACTGATCTTTCAGCTTAAATGGACTGTTGTACCGGCCGGGGAAGGCATTTTGGAAATCCTTCCGATAGAAACCATAAATGGTGTTAACGCATATCACTTTGTTTTGACGGCCAGATCCAATTCATTTATCGATTTTTTTTATAAAGTTCGAGATCGAATAGATGCCTATACAAACATTGAAATGACTCACACAATCCTGTATAAAAAAAAACAGCGCGAAGGTAAAACCCAAAGAGATGTGGTTGTGTACTTCAACTGGAATAACAACAAAGCTCGATATTCCAATATGAAAAATGTCCGAGAACCGATTGATGTACTCAAAGGATCTTTCGATCCGTTATCTGCTTTTTATTACGTACGTCTTTTTGATCTCAAAGAAAAATTAACCATTGAACGCCCGGTAACGGATGGGAAAAAATGTATAATCGGAAAAGCATTTGTTATAAAAAGAGAAACACTTAAATTGGCAATCGGCACATATGATACATTTCTTATAGAACCCGAGATAAAACATGTGGGCGGTGTATTTGAGAAAAGCAAAAATGCTAAAATCCAAATATGGGTTACCGCAGATAAACGGCGAATGCCCGTTAAAATAAAAAGTAAAGTCGTGGTTGGGAGCTTTGTGGGAGAACTTGTTTCGGCCACAGGTCTCGAAAAATAGGATTATCACAGTTAATCCATCTTTAAGGAACTCGGCTAAACAGAAAACCAGATTAAAGTATTTGCAGACAGGGGCGTTTTTTAAAAACTATAGAAACTCCGAGATGTAAAATTATGACAAAAATACTGTTAATCAGCGATAAAGAGGATGATCTCATTGCTCTTTCCACCTTATTAAACAATTTAGTTTCCGACTGTCAGGTGATAACGGCCCAATCCGGTCTCCAAGGAATAGAAAAAGCAAAGAATGAGTCACCCGGTACGATTTTGCTAGATGTTGAAATACCGGGAATGGACGGATATAAGGTCTGTAACATACTGAAATCTGATAAAAAGACGGAACACATCCCGATCATTATGATCACGGAGGTCAAATCGGATTCCATAAGTCGTGTTAAAGGATTAGAGGCCGGAGCCGATACTTTTCTGAAAAAACCCTTCGACGAAGTTGAATTAACTACTCAGATCAATATGGCATTACGAATCGATGAAGCAGAAAAAGAGAAGGTCAAACTTAAAGAAAAGCTTCAACAGGCCCGGAAGATGGAGGAAATTGGAACTTTGGCAGCCGGTGTTGCACACGAATTAAACAACGTGCTTTTCCCGATAATCGGGTACTCCGAGATGAGTATGTATAACCTGCCTGAAGATAGCGGGATCAGAGACAACCTTAAAAAAATCCTCAAAGCGGCCGATCGCGCTAAATACCTTGTTCAACAAATTTCCGACTACAGTCATCAGGACGATCAGAATAGGAAGTAATGGCAGTTAATAATTATCTTTCTAACATCTCAAGAACTTAGGGGCTTCGCCCCAATTGGAATAATGGAATGATGGAGTAATGGCCCC
>CAZBOB010000094.1:0-14406 GCA_964492995.1 uncultured Desulfobacteraceae bacterium
GCGGATTGTCGTAGAGATAAATCTGGCCGACCGACAGATAGTTGGCGGCGCGCCAGTAGGCATCCATCTTGTGGAGCAGTTCCGGGGAAA
This sequence comes from uncultured Desulfobacteraceae bacterium, assembly GCA_964492995.1. GTDB lineage: Bacteria > Desulfobacterota > Desulfobacteria > Desulfobacterales > UBA11574 > S5133MH16. Next base: position 91 of record CAZBOB010000094.1, read on the forward strand.
GAGTTTTTGTCTTCATGGTTCAATTCTCCTTTTTTCAGCCAAGGCCGAGAACGCGGCAAACCGTCTTGGCTATCATGCGTTCTTCGTCCGTGCGAATGACGCGGACCGCAACCCGGCTGGCCGCCGCGGAAATCACGCCCTCATTCGCCGAGTTTTGTTTTTCTTCGAGTTCGATTCCAAGAAATCCCAGCCCATCGCAAATCCGAGCGCGGACCTCTGGAGCATTCTCACCAATTCCGCCACTGAATACTAATGTTTCCACTCCTCCCAGTACTGCTGCGAACGCGCCGATCCATTTCTTGACCTGGTAGCAAAACAGCGCGACCGCTTCAGCCGCCCGCACGTCCTGCGTTTCACGGTCGAGCAAGTCACGCATGTCGGAACTGGTCTCCGACACGCCGAGCAGCCCGGACTGGAAATTGACCATCTCATTGAATCGTTTTGCATCGAGGCCCTCAGTGCGCGTCAGATACCAAACCAGTCCGGGATCGAGATCGCCTGAGCGGGTGCTCATGGGCACCCCGGCTGTCGGGGTGAAACTCATGCTGGTGTCCACGGGTTTGCCGTCACGCACCGCCGCCAGGCTCGCGCCATTGCCGAGGTGGGCGAGGATGACCCGGCCTTGCGCCGCTTGTGGACCAGCCACGCGCGCCAGTTCCTCCATTAGAAACGCATACGACAACCCGTGAAACCCGTACCGCCGCACCCCCTGCGCTTCGTAGCGGCGCGGGATCGGCAACAACCGGGCCACGCGCGGCAGGTCATGGTGAAAAGCCGTGTCGAAACACGCCACTTGGGGCAGATCGGGAAATCGGCGATGAAACGCCTCGGTCAACAGGATTTCCTCCGGCAGATGCTCGGGATCGAATGGACTGAGCCGCTGCAGCTCCTCAACCATTTCCTTTGTGATCAACTGCGGGTCACTGTAGTTCGGCCCGCCATGCACCACGCGATGCCCCACCGCGGTCAATGCATCACGTTTGCTGCGTTCCTCGATCCAATCCATCAGAGCGCCCACCGCCTTCGTGTGATCCGGCGCCGGTACTAACCGCGAAACGTTGTCCGCCAGGTTCAAGGCTTTCACCCGCAAGGTGGCCTCCGGCAGTCCAATCCGCTCAATCCCGCCCTCCAGAATGCGCCGGAGCGGATTACCGGCCTCGAACAGCGCGAATTTGATGCTCGAAGAGCCGCCATTGATCGTCAGGATGCGTGGGTTAGCCGGTTTCATGTATGATCCTTCGTCATTTTCGTTTTCTTCATCGTCTTTTCTTGCGTCGATCGGATTATCGCTGCCAGAGTATTCGCGCATCTTCCAGTGGGATCGCAACGCCGTTGCAGTTCGGTATCACTCGCGCCGTATAGTCCGATGAAGGGCGGTTCGCAGACACGGCCGCGCTGTAAATGTGGCCGTCCGACACGCCGGCCGGTTGGCGAACGTGCTTCATCTCCTGCCGAACGGGAGAACTGCCCATGACTCCCTCGGCGTAAAGCTCCACCCGCACCGCCTTGGGATCGAGGTCATTGAGATAGACCTGAATCTCATACACGTGCTGATTGTCTTTAGTCTGAACCTTCACTTCGCCGAAGCGCAGCTTGCCCCATTGCTGCGCCAGTGCTTGGCGCCAATCAACCATCTGCCTGCCCAATGCGCCTTTATCGGCAGCGCGCTCACGGTAGGCTGATGCAGCCGGGAGGTAGTGCTGCTCGGTGTATTCGCGCACTGTTCGGTTGGCGGAGAAGCGCGGTGTCAAACGCGCCATGCTTTCCCGCATCCGCTTGACCCATGCGGTGGGAATGCCGTTCTCGTCTCGGGTATAAAACTCCGGGATCACCTTCCGTTCGAGCAGATCGTAGAGCGCGTCGGCTTCGGCCGCGTCCCAAGCCGGATCGTCGCCATGCTCAAGACCGTCCCCCAGGGCCCATCCCACCTCAGGAGTGTACGCCTCGGCCCACCAGCCGTCCAATTCCGAAAGATTGATCCCTCCGTTGACGAGTACCTTCATGCCGCTCGTTCCACACGCCTCCCATGGTCGCCGCGGCGTGTTGATCCAGACGTCCACCCCCTGCACCAGGTGCTCCGTTAACAGCATGTCATAGTCGCTCAGGAAGACGATGTGGGCTCGGGTCTCCGGCCGGCGGATGAAATGCACCCATTCCTGAATCAGGGCCTGCCCTCCCTGGTCTGCCGGATGGGCCTTGCCGGCGATGATGAGCTGCACCGGCCGCTCGGGATTGGTTAGCAGGCGAAGCAGCCGCTCCGGGTCGTGCAGCAGCAGGTTCGGCCTCTTGTAGGTCGCGAAGCGGCGTGCAAAGCCCAGGGTCAACCTGTTGGGATCAAACAGATGTTTCGCTTCGTCAACCGCCTCGGGCGACGCTCCGGAGGCGGCCAGTTCTCTGGACAATCGCTCGCGGGCGTATTCAACTAGAGATTTGCTGGCGGCGATACGAAATTGCCAAAGGCCAACCTCGGAGACGCGGCGAATGTCTTGGTCCATGGTTTCCGTCGTCCCCAGCCATCGGTCTTTTCCACAGGCGTCCGTCCAAAGATCGTCCGCTGCCGCCGAGTCCCAGGTCGGCATGTGGACGCCGTTGGTCACGTGTCCGACCGGGATTTCGTCTTTCGGCCAGTGCGGAAAAAGAGACTCAAAGAGGTGCCGGCTCACTTTCCCGTGCAAGCGACTCACGCCATTGACCGCCCCGCTCCCGCGGATTGCCAGATAGGCCATATTGAAACTTTCCGACGAGTCGTTCGGGTTCTGTCGGCCCAGGGCCAGCAAATTGCGGGGTGTTATGCCGAGCTTCTGCTCGGCATAGCCACCGAGGTATTGCTCAATAAGGGCCGGAGCGAAACGGTCAAAGCCGGCGGCCACTGCCGTGTGGGTGGTGAAGAGGTTCCCCGCTCGGGTGACGGCCAGCGCGACTTCGAAGGGCTGCGCGGTCTCTTGTATGAAACTGCGGGCGCGTTCCAACACGGCAAAGGCCGCATGCCCTTCATTCAGATGACAGACTTCCGGCTGGATGCCAAGCGCACCAAGCAGTCGCCATCCGCCGATGCCGAGGAGCAGTTCTTGCTTGAGGCGCAGCTCCGGCCCGCCGCCATACAGCTCGCTGGTAATTCCTCGATGAGCGGGGAAGTTCGCCGCGTCATTGCTGTCCAGCAGGTAAAGCTTCACTCTGCCGACCTGGACCTGCCAGGCGCGGAGCCAGACTGAGTAACCGGGTAGTTCAATCTCCAGCCGTAACCACTCGCCGTTCGCTTCCCGCAAAGGCGTGATCGGCAACTGTCCGGGATCGTTATAGGGGAAGAGGGCCTGCTGTGCACCGTCCTTGTCGATCACCTGGCGAAAATAACCTTGCTGGTACAGCAGTCCCACGCCGACTACCGGCACGCCCAGGTCGCTGGCGGCTTTGAGCTGATCGCCGGCGACATTGCCAAGCCCGCCCGAGTAGATGGGCAAAGCTTCGCTCAACATAAATTCCAAGCTGAAATAAGCGGCGCAGGTCAGGGAACTCTGCGAATGATTCTGTTGAAACCACGCGGGCGTCTCCACAGCTTGCCGCATGGTCTGCACCAGACCATCAATGTTTTTGCGAAAAACGGGATCGGCCAACACGCGCTCGATCTGGTCGCGCGAGACCGTCTGGAGGACAACCCAGGGGTTGTGCGTGATTTCCCACAGTTCGGGATCAAGCTGCCGCCACACCTCGTCGGTAGCATGATCCCACGACCAGCGCATATCCAGGGCCAGCTCGGCAAGGGAATCGAACCCCTCGATTTCCGTGGGCAGAAGGCTGTAAATCGGGTGGCTGACACGTGTTTGTTTGCTCATGATTTCTCCTTAAATTTGGTTCGGACGGAATCCCTGATTGCTCACCACCGTTTTTCCGGCCACTGCATCGCATAGGGTGAGGAAGAGGCCACGCGGATGCTATCTGAAGTTACTTATACAAGGGCATATAGAACTACAAATATCGATATCACCAAAAACGTCATTGAGAGCAGAAACACAACATCAATGATGTTAGTCTACTATTGCACTCTCGTAGAATGAAATCGTCTCAGTATTTTACCTCAACTTTGGTGTCCACTAAATTCATCTTAGATCATGTTGTTCTTTCGCCGGCCGAGATGGTGGCCCTTTCCGGGAAAAGCCGCCGCCCTGTTTGTCGACCACCGGCGAGGTCCGAACCTTCACCTTGTCCGACTGATTTGACTCGACTTTACGCGGCAAAACTTTCGTCGGCCTTTGCTGCTCTGGCGAAGTCCTTGAACCCTCCCGGCCGCTACCTGTCACTTCGCCGCGACGCGCACGCTTTGCAGGCGCTGATTCCATGGATTCCGATGGCCTCATCTCAGGTTCTTTGCGCTTCACCGGCGGCGCCATTTCTTTAGGCCCGGCAGATGGAACGCGCTCCATCGCCGGCCGGCCGGCCTTATGACCAGCACCCTGTGATTCCCAACGACTTCGCTCCCCGACAAACTTGTGAACATCATCGGAATGCCGCGATATCTGCTGTCGAGTTTCCGGTTTAGTCTTTTCGAACTTGAAGATCGTCGTCTTTCTGGTGACAACCCTCGTCATCGGCACAGCCACCTCGAAGTTCCTTCGTTGCGACGCTGGCATACTGCTCAATCTGCGCTCCATCTCGCGATACGTTCTCGGCGGTCGAAGCGCCTTGTCGGCGCGGCGACGCGCATATTCCTGCCGCTCGTGCTGCGCCCATCGCGGTTCATCCTTGTGATGGCGCCAGCGGTCATGCACATAAATCGGGTCATACCACGTGTGCCGCTGTTCGACCTCATACCACGGGAAAATGCCGATGCCGATATAGGTGCTGTCGTAGTAATCGCCGAAGTAATAGTGGCTGTATTGCGGACGGGTGAACAGGCTGAACTGAAGGTTGCCGATATCGACGGCGATGCTCAGCGCGTAAGAAAACCCCGGGCGCGCATAAATGCGCCTCGGAAAATACACCGGCGCGAACAGTAGCCCTCGGCGACCCAGCGCGTAATCCCAGTACCCGTTCGCAAATACATAGCCGCGCGGCGTCCAGACGTAATGCGACGGCACCCATACCCAGTCCGCCTGAGCCACAATCCAGTAGCCGGGCCGTTGAATATATTGTCCGTGATACCAGTACCAGCACGGCGGCACCCATATCTTGTCCGGTGATGGTGCCGGTCCCGGCGGTTCAATGTCCGTCAGTGCAGGCGGCGCTGGCAAATACTCGATCTCCTTATTGCCGGCAGGCGCCCAGAATCCTGCCACCCATTGCCAGCCCCCCGCCGCCTTCGCCCAGTAGCCCGGCACCCAGGACATACCCGGCGGCACTGCCCGCCAGCACCCGCTCACCCAGACATACCCGTTCCTGTCCGAATCCCACCCCCAGTAGCCCGGCACCCATGCAAACTGTTCGCCCGCGGGCCTCTCTGCGGGTGGAACTTCCTCTATGTTGGCCGGCGGCTCGGTTGGCGCTACAAGCCCCGTCTGGTCCTCCAGATTTACCGGCTGGGCAAAGGCCTCATTTACCGGCCCCCGCGTCAGTACCTCCGGCTGCTCCTCTGCCGGTATCGGCGGCGCTTGCCCTGTCGCCACGCCATACAGCATCCCCGTCGCCATAACTATTGCCATCACTATCATCATCGCGCTCTTCATCTCGTTTTCCTTTCTTAAAAGTCTCAATCCGATAAAACCAATGTCGCTGGATATATATCCAGTCAATACATTATCTCGCAACAGATGCCTGTGATTATGCATAGAGCTTCCGGTCAAGCTCCGCGGCGACACGATCAATCATCCGGCTGCTGTGGGGACGCCGCCAGAGCATCGTTGACGATCGTCTGTGCTTCCTCTATGATGCGGCGCAGATGAACCGGTCCCCGGAAGCTCTCTGCATAGATCTTGTAGATATTCTCGGTACCTGACGGACGCGCAGCGAACCATCCGCTTTCGGCTATTACCTTCAAGCCCCCGATGGGCGCGCCGTTGCCCGGCGCGTGGGTGAGGACAGTCTGGATTTTTTCGCCCGCCAACTCGGTGAGCTTAACCTGCCGGGGTGAGAGTTTCGCCAACCGTTCCTTTTCCTCCGGGGTGGCCGGCGCCTCAACGCGGTCATAGGCAGGCTCACCGAACTCTCGCGTGAGTTCGTTGTAGATTTCGCCGGGATCGCGGCCCATCCGGGCTGTGATCTCCGCCGCCAGCAAAGCCGGGACAATTCCATCTTTGTCCGTCGTCCAAACGTTGCCATCCAGACGAGCGAAGGAGGCCCCTGCGCTCTCTTCGCCACCAAAGCCAAGAAAACCTTCGAGCAAGCCATCAACGAACCACTTGAAGCCAACCGGCACCTCGTAGAGCTTCCGGCCAAGCTTCGCGGTGACACGATCGATCATCTGACTGCTCACCACCGTTTTGCCGATCGCCGCTTCCTTGCGCCACTTCGGCCGGTGTTGGAAGAGGTAGAAGACGGCGACGGAAAGGTAATGGTTGGGCGGCAGCAATCCCGCACTTCTGGTGACAATCCCGTGCCGGTCGTGGTCGGTATCGCAGGCAAAAGAAAGGTCAAAGCGGTCCTTCATCCCTATCAATCGCTGCATCGCGTAGGCCGAGGAAGGGTCCATCCGTATCTGACCATCCCAATCCACCGTCATAAAACGGAAGGTCGGGTCAACGGCCTCGTTGACAACTGTGAGGTTCAACCCGTACCGCTCAGCAATCGGCCCCCAGTAGTGGACCCCTGCGCCACCGAGCGGATCCACCCCCAGGCTGATCTTCGCGCCGCGAATGGCGTCCATGTCGAGCACGTTGGCGAGATCAGTAATGTAAGCGTTGAGGTAGTCGTGCCGGTGCGTCGTTGGGGCACGAAGCGCCTTCTCGAAAGGAATCCTCTTCACACCCCGCAGGCCATTATCGATGAATCCGTTTGCCTTCGCCTCAATCCAGGCGGTGACGACGGATTCCGCCGGCCCGCCGTTTGGGGGATTATATTTGAACCCGCCGTAATGTGGCGGATTGTGTGACGGCGTGATCACGATGCCGTCGGCGAGTCCTGTCTTGCGCCCGCGGTTGTACGTGAGAATCGCGTGGGAAACGGCAGGGGTTGGGGTATATTCATCTCCCTCCGCGATCATGACTTCCACCCCGTTTGCCGCCAGCACTTCAAGCGCGCTGGCAAGAGCCGGCACGGAAAGGGCATGCGTATCCATGCCGAGAAACAGCGGGCCATCGATCTTCTTCCGCTCCCGGTAGAGGCAAATGGCCTGACTGATGGCAAGGATATGCCATTCATTGAAAGCCTTTTCGAATGCGGAACCCCGATGCCCTGAGGTGCCGAAGGCAACCCGTTGTTTTAGCACTGAAGGGTCAGGCGCCTCCGTATAATAGGCCGTGACGAGTTTGGGTACGTTCACCAACATCGATGCTTCGGCCGGCTTTCCTGCAAAAAGATTCACTTTCATGACTCTCTCGTCAAATGCCGTGATGACCTTTGCGCCAAGGTCTCCATAAGCTTGTCGAACGGCTTGTTGAATTTCTCGACTCCTTCCTCCTCAAGTGTGTTTCGGCATCATAGGCAACATTTTCCTTGGATCAGCCATTGGTCTTTCCTTCCAACAAGGTCATATCTCGTTCGCAGATATTCCCTACACTGAATCCGTACAATCGCATCGCAAACGGTCCGGGAACTGAATCGCCAAATGGGATGGCTCCGCCGTGCGAGGCCAAGCTGTTCAGAATTACGCCCGTTCCGTATCCTTCTGAGATGAGATACTATGCTAAACTTTAACAGGCTCTGTGTGATGCACCTCGGATTCAATGGCTTTTGTGCCTTCGATGATTTCCTTGGCATTAGCCACCTCATCGGCTGTACCATGTGCGACTATAATATATTTGCCTGCCTTAATCGCCGTCTCATATCTCACCACACTATCTTTAGGGATGCCTATGCTGTAAAGGCCGGCGCCTAAGACGCTGAGGCCTCCAACAACCACAGCACCTTCCAATGTTCCAACCAACATGGCCACCAGCGGGCCTGCAACCAAAATCGGCCCAAATCCGGGAATCATAAAGAATGCCGATCCAAATAATAAACCCCAAATACCTCCCCAAAAAGCGCCAAGCTTGCCCCAATGCCTCATCCGGTCGCCTGTGTTGTAGTACCCGACTACATGCTCGTCAGAGTGATAGTCCTTACCAACAATAGAAAGCTTCTTCATGGGAAACCCCGCTTTCTGCAGTTCTTTGATACCAGCCTCAGCTTCTATGTGTGTTTTATACACTGCAACCATTGCATTTTTCTTCTCAGCCATAATTTGATCTCCTTATCTTTAATTTAATTGAAAATTACTTGCACCTTAACAACACGATCAAAAATATTGTTTTCTCATAAGGCACCGCCTTAATTTTTACCCTCCTGGATATACTTCGTCCCCGTCGGGCACTCTGAAATTTTGATCAGCACGGCTCAACATAAGTTACTCCACGAAAACTTTCTTCCGGCAGCTATAAAACTTTTAACCCAATAATCAAGCCGGTGCGTTTGTAAATCAGAGAAGAGCCTGTTTTTAATGTAAAACAAATTCCCTGTCCGCAATCGCCTTTGATGTTTATCACGGTTTCGGCAATGTACAGCGCCGAAAAAACAGAAACCCCTCCCACAACCAACAGAATCATAAGCATGGGCACAAGGCCGGTGGTCGCCGCTGCAACCGGCAAAGCCAAAATTCCGGCGCCGATAATCGTGGCGGCAAAAACAAAAACACCTTTTATGGTGCTAATCTCGTCCGTCATAATCGAACCTTAACCGAAAGCACTCGCAGTTCAGACCTCCTCTCAGGCCAGGTTTTTCTCGGCGAATTCCCACTTGACCAGATGCTCCAGATATGCCTTGATATAATCGTCCCTCCGGTTTTGGTAATCCAGATAGTAGGCGTGTTCCCAGACGTCGATAGTCAAAAGCGGTACTAAGCCGTGGGCGATCGGAGTGTCGGCATTGCCGGTCTTGATCACTTTGACGGTGTCTCCGTCCTTGACCAGCCAAGCCCAGCCGCTGCCGAACTAAGTGGCGGTGGCGCTTGAAAAGGCCTCGATAAATTTAGAGTAATCGCCGAAGGCTTGGGTGATCTTCTGCGCGATTTTCCCTGTCGGCCGGCCGCCGCCGTTGGACTGCATGCTGTTCCAGTAGAAGGTGTGGTTGAATACCTGAGCCGCGTTGTTAAAGATTGCGCTTTTATCCTCCTTCCCTTGCGTTTTTTTGATGATGTCATTCAAAGACAGCCCTTCAAACTCAGTACCGGCAATAAACAATGTATCTCCGGCTGTCTTAAACCGGTTGATCGTGTTTCACAGTCGGTTTTACATCTCTTCGATATTGGAGCGCAGCTGAGCGATCTGAATTCCCAGGCCGATACATTGTTTGCCGTCCATGCACAGATTGGCATCCTCGGGTTCCAAATGGGTTTTCAGCTTGTGATTGTCCTTTTTCAGGTCCACTATCCAGGCCTTTTTGGTCTCATCATAGTCAACCTTGATGTCAATGCCGCATTCGCCGATATCCGGATATATGGATTTGATCTTTTTACATAACTCGTTTTTATCGTGCATAATATACCTCCTTTGGATTCAAATAAATGGATTGGGTTTCCTGATCGGAATTTTTCCAGAGTCTTTTTCGATGATTATTTTGAGAGCTTTGCTGCAATGTTCGCAACGTGTTTTCCCTGAAAGCGGGCGGCAGTCAGTTCATTGTCACTCGGTATGCGTTCGCCCTGTCCGCCGGCAATGGTCGAAGCCCCATAGGGCGATCCGCCTGTAATTTCATCCACGCGCATCTGTCCTTGAAACGAGTAAAGGAGTCCCACAATCACAAAACCATGATGGAGAAGCGTGATATGAAAACTCAATATGGTAGATTCCTGGCCCCCATGCTGGGTGGCGGAGCTTGTAAACACGCTTCCCACTTTTACTATACCATTCCGTGATTTACCATCTTCATTCAAATATCTGATTCAGGTTAGAGCGCACAATCTGATCCTAAATACAGGTCACCCCGACGATAGGGCTACGATGTAATTATACTCTTCTGTATAGTCTATTCCGCATCCATCATTCAATTTTTCAGTAAACGACTCCATATTCTGTATTGCTTGCAAAATCTTACAACTTTTGATGCAATTCTCTTTAGGCATATTTTTTCTGGGACAATTTTTACACGGAGAAGAGATCATATTCCCTCCATTATACTTTATATAAGGGACGTTAACTAAACGATATTTATCGATTTACTTAAGGAACTAGGTTCTTTTACCCCTGGCGGCATGGACGACTTCAATTCCTTCCGAATGTGAAATCGTGTGGATTTGAATGTTCTGCTGTTCGCTCAAAAGGATCTTTGTTCCAAACAAAACGCCGAACCTGTCAGATCTCATATGATGGTCCAGATCTTCACGGGTTTCCCACTCTTTAATCAGGCTGAAAACGTTCTCGTCCTCGATATTCTGAAAGACCTGATAGCTCAGACAGCCCTTTTCCTGAAGCGTTGGCTCAATCATTGAGAGAAGTGTTTGCATAACCTCTTTCCGCTTTTCCGGACGTGCAGTCATTGTTATTCTGACAATAATCATGACAACGAATATTCTTCTCTGCTAAAGGATTGATGCAAAAACATTCACACTTTTTAATATTGCACAATCAAGTTTTGTGCCAAGCAGGATGAGTCTGAATAATTTTTATGCATCCGATTGATTTTTAATTGAATAAATAGATCAATGCGGCCGGAAATATAGGGATGAATCGATACAAAAGCATGGTCATATATGACGAATGGTTATATATGACACATTCTTGGCATCTTTGATGTGGTTGTAGTTCTCCGCAAGTAAATACAAATTGACGTGCTATTGCTTGAAGCAACCCAAAATAAATCGGAGGGTTTGTAAGATCGGAATAAAATTCTTGATGCCAGGAACGTGCATTTTCAATATTCATCCCCAAGACATCGATAATACAGACAACTCATATCCATCCATGCCCTTGTTTTCCGGAGCCTTTTACAAGGTTAAATTTTGGTTATATTTTTGGGGTTGAATATCAGGATAGCGGAAGATCCTATTTTCATAAAACGCCTAATGCACTGCGCAGGTTTGGAACAGTCTTAACATGAGAAACCGCCGTGGTACGTGAACCGTATGCCCGGTGGTGTGAGAGAGGGAGACTGTGAGGCCTCCCCCTACTCGATCAAGTTATTTTTTCTTAGCTTTCGATTTCACTATAGAGATGGAATTGGCGACCAGTTTTTCTTCGACCTTGTGGTACTTCACCTTGACTTTGGCGCCGTCTTTGACTTCTTCGCTGACCTTGGCATCAGCGGCGATTTCGAATGTCATCTCCTTACCCTTAGCTTCTTTTACTGTTATTGTTTTACCTGCCTCGTATGCCGAAACGATCCCCGAGGCTTTCATGGTCTTGGATTTGGCAGACTTTTCCCCCGAAGCTGAAGCCACGCTTACAAAGACTAACATTGTGAAAAGAGCAACCATAACGATAAATATTTTTTTCATGTTCATCTCCTTTTATTGGTTTTTTTGTTTACAATCATGAATTCATAAAATGACTATGCTAAATGAAATCCCCTTTCTGCTTCTGCCATCGTTGCCAGACCTAATTATAACGTAAGGTTTGACGGATTTGGCAGAAATTTTCTGAGTCTGCTAACCACCTCCTTTCTAAAAACTCACCTTCTCCGGCAAGGTTCCAAAGCATGTTCGACTCCTTTCGGACGACAGGATGCGTTCATTCATTTCAATAAAAGCAATTTATGCATTAGATTCCCTCCATTCCTGATCTGTCGGCTCAATCATTGAGAGAAGTGTTTGCATAACCTCTTTCCGCTTTTCCGGACGTGCAGTCATTGTTATTCTGACAATAATCATGACAACGAATATTCTTCTCTGCTAAAGGATTGATGCAAAAACATTCACACTTTTTAATATTGCACAATCAAGTTTTGTGCCAAGCAGGATGAGTCTGAATAATTTTTATGCATCCGATTGATTTTTAATTGAATAAATAGATCAATGCGGCCGGAAATATAGGGATGAATCAATACAAAAGCATGGTCATATATGACGAATGGTCATATATGACACATTCTTGGCATCTCTGACGGGGTGCTAATGGTTCTTTATGAGGGAATACGAATTGACAAGCGATTGCCTGAGGCAAATCGGAAAAAATAGGCCGGCTAAGGCCTGCGGATACCCAGTTTTCGCATGCGGGCGCGTAAAGTGCTGATGTTGAGCCCAAGGATTTCTGAGGCCCCATTCTTGCCACTCACTTTCCAATGGGTCTGCTCAAGTACCCGGACAATATGGTCACGTTCAACCTTTTCCATGGTTTTTGGGGTCGTGTTCAAATCCTTATGCGGCGTCTTCAGTTCATCCATCAGGCGCAGTTTGGGACCCGAAGAGTTGATCACCGCCCGCTCGATCACGTTTTCAAGCTCCCTGACATTACCGGGCCAGTGATAATTCTGTAAGGTATTCATAACGTTTGTCGGAATGCTTTCAATGGATTTGCCCAGTCTCCTTGAAATGTTATCAACGTAATATTCCACAAGCTGGGGAAGGTCCTCCATATGTTCTCGGAGCGCCGGTACCGTAATCGGAAAAATATTTAACCGGTACCAGAGATCTTTCCTGAACTGGCCATTACGGACTTCCTCTTCCAGATTGCGGTTGGTGGCGGCGATAATCCGAACATCAACTTTGATGCTTCGGGAATTGCCCAACCGTTCGAACTCACCATCCTGGATCACCCTGAGCAATTTGGGCTGCAGTTCCATCGGCAGTTCGCCAATCTCATCCAAAAAAAGGGTTGCACCATTTGCCGCCTCAAAACGACCCATCCGTCTATCAACGGCACCGGTGAAAGCGCCTCTTTCATGGCCGAACAGCTCGCTTTCGATGAGGTTTAATGGCAGTGTGGCGCAATTTATTTTCAGCAACGGGCGATCTTTGCGCAGGCTGGAGCCATGAATGGCTCGGACAATCAGCTCTTTTCCGGTTCCGGTCTCGCCAAGAACGATAACGGCTGTGTCTTTCGGGGCAATTTGCTCAACCTTATAGAGCGTGTATTTGAGTGCGTCACTTTGACCGATAATATTCTCATAATTATATTCCAATTTGATTTCTTCTTGAAGATAAGTCCTTTCGGCCTCAAGCTGATCTTTTAATCGCTTTATTTCGGAAAGCGCTTCCCTGAGTTCCAGCGCCACCCGCTTGCGGTCTTCTATTTCTGTCTTTAGTTCTTCGTTTGCTTTTATAAGTTCAACAGTACGCTCCTCCACCCGTCGTTCCAGTTCGCTGCGGGCATTTCGCAGCGCCGCTTCCATCCGCTTGCGCTCACTGATATCGGATATCGCCGTTCGAGTTTGGGTGAGGTTCCCTTCCGTGTTTTTAATTAAGATACATTCCAGTTGAGCATAGAATTGGGAGCCATCTTTTTTCAAAAGTTTCAGTTCGCAGGTCTGCTTGTTCTGTGTTTCAAAGAGCTTATTGCGGTGAAAGTAGAAAACGTCTTGAGTATCACTGGTAATAAAACGTGAGAAAGGTTTTCCTATTAATAAACTTCTTTCCACACCCAACATGTCGGCGCTGGTAAGATTTGCCTCCAAAATCAGTCCTTTCTCCGAAAGGGTAATATACCCAAACGGGGCAAAGTCATACAAATCAGAATAGTTATCTCGGACTTCTATAAGTTTCAATTGAGATTGGTGCAGCTCTTCATTCTGCATCTCCAGTTCAACCTGATGCATTTGTAAATCCTCAATTAACTTTTTAACATCACCGGACTGTATCTCATTGATGGCAGAAGGATTCTTATTGATAAATTCCTCTGCCCTCTCACGCAGTTCCTTTTTGTAGGACTTGTTTTTATCCTTTTTCATCCGCTTTACCTATATAGTGCCTGAACGAAAACTGTCTTTTCCACCAATATCTACGCCTGCCCCGTGGAATGCGCAGCCTATTCCTCTGGGGTCAGACTCAAATTTTAACCTGCCACCGAACTTTGGCGGGTTAATCCTCGAAATACTAGCAGTATTACTGCCTGCCCCGTAGGTCCGGGAGATCGTACTGGGGTGGTTAAAATTTTCGTGTTGACTCGGGGCTTCCTGCCCCTCACCCTTGCGGGCAGCTTGACAGCTGTCCAAATCTGCTATCCTGCAGATTTGCCTTTGATCTTAACGAAAAATCCTATTTTTCGTTCGGGCACTATTTAGTCTTTAAAAACAAATTTTCCCCCAATAAACCCCGCAATGCCA
>CAZBOB010000095.1:0-9875 GCA_964492995.1 uncultured Desulfobacteraceae bacterium
ACAACAAAGTTGTTCAACTGCGTCCCATCAGAATTTTGACAACAAAACCTTCCGGATCATACATCCATACCATCCATACAGAAATATCGATTTTGAAATAGATAGCGTAAGGCGAATTGCATACGAGTGTCGTGTTTTATTTTTTAACGCGAAGGGGCGCAGATCTTCCGTACCACTTCACTGGACGGATATCGGACCAGAGGACCCATTTGTCGCGGTTTCTGCTGGACGTTCACTTTTTCGAGTCGAAGATCTTCTCGGTTTGGTTCGCCTTATCGAGGAAATAAACAGCGCAAACCGCAAATGAGCCGACAGGATGTTGAAATGAGTTGTAAGGGGGATTATGCCGCAAGTGTTAAATAATATATGCCGCATACTTTTGGCAAAGCACTACAATAAGCCCAATGAATATTATTTAAACTATTGTTATATTATGTTTAAAATGATTTTTATCTTGACACGCTTGATATAATGCGGCATATATAACCTATCATTATTATTCATTGCGACATAATTTAAGGAGATGAGGCGATGGCACGACCCAAACAGCCCAAAGATGACAAGACTGAAAGCCTGAAAAAATACGGTGCGTTTAATCCGCATCCACAGAAGGTCGTAGAAGAAACGTTTTCAGATTCGGCGCTCGAATTTTTTGATCCCCGTGATCTTGTTCAGGTCAAGTACGAGATGTTGCGTGCCGTCGAAAAGGAAGGCCGCTCGGTAAAGCACGCATCGGAAGCCTATGGATTCTCGCGACCGGCATTCTATCAGGCACAATCACAGTTCAAACAGGGTGGTGTGACCGGGCTCGTAAAAAAACGTCCTGGTCCAAAATCTGCTCACAAGCTAACGGCCGATATACTGGCCTTTATCGAACAAAAACTAGAAGAAGGCAAACCGCTTCGTGCGCGGAGACTTGTGCCATTGATAAAAGAAAAATTTGGAAAGGATGTTCACCCGAGAAGTATCGAACGTGCAGTGGCGCGAAGAAAAAAAAAGAGAAAATGACATTTAGAAAATCCACGACTGGTCTCGAATCAGATGACAGCACTTTGCTGCATTATGAATCACTGCGTTCACAGGTGATAAACAGGCGGGCGAATTTTTCTGAGCGGAGTTTGGGCCTGACACTGTTTATACGCCGAGGGATGCTTGCCTGGATAGAGGTCTGCCACCGATGCACACCGGCAAATTCAAAAACGAAAAGCTTTACGCAAACGCCCGTTTTTGCACTTGGAGCGACATCGGAAATGATAAAGATCATGGCCAACATTACCCTATGCAACCTAGAGGAGGCGCTGTCATGAACATGTCGCAGCAGGTCAATCAGAAAGTGACCGCAAGTCATCTAAAAAGGCAGGCATACTGTTACGTCAGACAATCCACCCTTAAGCAGGTTTTTGAGAACACCGAAAGCACCAAACGCCAATATGCTCTCCGTGAACGGGCGGTTGCTTTAGGATGGCCTGTTGTTCAGATCGTGACGGTCGATTCAGATTTGGGTGAAACGGCGACATCTGTGGCTGATAGAAAAGGTTTTCAAAAACTGATGACAGAAGTCAGTCTGGGGCGTGTGGGACTGGTGATGGGTCTGGAAGTCTCACGCCTGGCACGCAACAATGCAGACTGGGCCCGGCTGCTGGAGATCTGCGCCATTACCGACACCCTGATACTTGACGAGGAGGGAGTTTATAATCCAACCGATTTTAACGATCGTCTGCTCCTGAATATGAAAGGCACATTTTCTGAAGTGGAACTTCATGTGTTAAGGTCCCGGCTTAGAGGTGGCATTTTAAGCAAGGCCCGACGGGGAGAATTGAAAACGCGCTTGCCTACCGGATTTGTCTATGATCACAATGACAAAATCATTATTGATCCGGACAAACAAGTTCAGCAAAGCATCCGTTTGTTTTTCGATATTTTTCAACGGACCGGCGCAGCATTTGCAACCGTAAAAGCGTTTGCTAAAGATGATGTGAAGTTCCCATGCCGAATGCATTTAGGTCCCGACAAAGGCAAGCTAAAATGGCAGCGCTTGACAAGCGCACGGGCACTTGTGATTCTAAAAAACCCGAGATACGCCGGTGCATATTACTACGGCCGACAGCGATCCCGGAAAAACGTCGATGGATCCACGACTTATTTTCAAGTCCCCCGTGATCAATGGCTCGTGCTATTAAAAGATATTCATCCGGGATATATTACTTGGGAACAGTATGAAGAGAACTTACGTCGGATACGGCAAAATGCGATCGCATATAACGTTATCGACAGAAAAACACCGCCCCGTGAAGGGTCGTGCCTTCTCCAGGGGTTGGCGGTTTGCGGAAAATGCGGCCAACGAATGACTATACGGTATAAGTATCAGCGTAAAAACCGCCTTGGGCCGGTCTATTTGTGCCAGCGCAACCGGATAGAAAGGTGGGAAAGCAAGCTGCCAATATATACCCGGTGCTGCTATTGACAAGGCTATCAGTAAGTTGCTGCTTGCATCGGTCACGCCCTTGACATTGGAGGTGGCATTGCAAGTCCAGAAAGAGCTGGAGAACCGCTTTTACGAAGCCGACAAGCTGCGCAAACAACAGGTGCAGCGGGCAGAATATGAAGCCAACCTCGCCCGACGTCGCTTTATGCAAGTCGATCCGGACAATCGACTGGTAGCCGATACACTCGAGGCCGAATGGAATACAAAGCTCCGGCATTTACAGGATGCCAATGACTACTATGAGACACATCGCCGACGGGAATCAGAAAAGCTGAAAAAAGCACAGAAGCAGAAAGTACTCAAACTGACCAGGGACTTCCCCGCAATTTGGAAAAACCCGAAAACACCTGCTCGTGAAAAAAAGCGAATGATCAGATTTTTAATTGAAGATGTGACCATGATCAGAGGAGAAGATATTACCCTGCACGTTCGATTTAAAGGCGGCGCAACAAAAACGTTGAAGCTGCCGCTTCCCCTAAAGGGCTGGCAATATAATATGACGGATCCGAAAATCGTCGAGCTTGTCGATGAACTGCTGATAGACCATACTTACTCGCAAATAGCGACCATCCTCAACAAGCGTGGTTACAAATCTGGTCAGGGTCACCGGATCGACAGAAGAACCGTTGTGGGAATCACCCATGGCTACAAGCTCAAGACCCGTTACGCAAGATTACGAGCCACTGGCAAACTGAGGGTAAATGAAGTCGCAAGCCTCCTTGGGGTGACAGTGGCGACAGTGCGCAGATGGGGGAAAAAGGGCATCATCAAAACCTATCCCTATAATGATCGAAATGGACACCTTTACGAGCATCCTGGCGTCAACTCGCCGCTCATGAAGAAAAGAGCATAACAATATGAATATACGTGGTTTTATAGAGAAATGATCACTCAAGTAATTAAGAGGTGTAATATGAAAACTAGTTCACAACTCAGCGCTATTGTCGGGTATCCAACCTTAAAGTTCAACGGGATTATCACAAAGCAATAGAAAGGGTGATGCATCGGCATGGATTATAAAAAAAAGAATTTGACAAAGGAAATAACTTAAGATAGGAAAATAGACAATAACCCACCAATATTATAAGAAATATCAGAGTTTATGTCGTACAGCTTGCCAGTATATTGTCATATCTCTAAGAGGGTTAAATTACAGATATCACAACTGCTGGTTGTCAAATAGGCTTTCCAGGAAGACGAAGAATAAGCTGAACACCCAGACCAGGAAAGCAGCGTAAATGATTTTGAGAAATAGTTACATGTCGGTCCCAAGTTTTTATGTCTGAGAAAGTTATAATTTTATGTGCGTCACCAACTTTCTAACTTTCAACCCTATTTTTTGTGTTCCTCTAACTTTGCCATTTGTTTTAACTTAATTACCATGTGATTAAGATTAAGACGCTTGAATAGATCTATGGCTGTTTTGAAGCATTTCTGGGATTTTTCGTTTTCTCCCAAGTCGGCATAAACCACGCCCATATTGCATAAAGCTTTTCCTTCACCTCGAACATTACCGATTCGGCGAGCTATCTCAAGTTCTTGTTTAAAGTGTTCAACCGCCTTGGAGTAATCTCCCTGGTCGGCATAAGCCGCTCCCATATTGCCAAGAATATTTCCTTCACTACGAACATTGCCGATCCGGCGAGCTATCTTGAGAGCCTGCTTATAGAGCTCAAAAGCCTTGGGATAATCTCCTAAACCGTCATAAGCCACACCCATATTTCCAAGAGCCTTTCCTTCACCCCGAATATCACCGGTCTGGCGATCGATCTTAAGAACCTGTTTAAAGTGCTCAAGCGCCTTGGGGTAATCTTCCTGGTCGGCATAAGCCGATCCCATGTTGGCAAGAGTAGTGCTTTCAGCTACGACATTCCCGATCCGGCGATCTATCTCAAGAGCCTTCTCATAGAGTTCAATCGTCTTGGGATAATCTCCCAGGTCGGAATAAGCCATGCCAATGTAGCTTAAAGCATTTGATTCACCCCGAACATCACCGATCCGACGAGCTATCTCAAGGTATTTTTCAAAGAGCTCAAACGCCTTGGGATGATCTCCCAGCTGGATATAAGCTAAGCCCATGCCGCCAAGAGTACTTCCTTCACCCCCAACATCACCGATCCGACGAGCTATCTCAAGCCGTTGCTCATAGAGTTCAAATGCCTTGGGGTAATTTCCCAGATCGGCAAAAGCAATGCCCATGTTGCCAAGAGTATTTCCTTCACCCCGAACATCACCGATCCGACGAGCTATCTCAAGACGTTGCTCATAGAGTTCAATCGCCTTGGGGTAATTTCCCAAGTCGGAATAAGCCACGCCCATGTTGCCAAGATTAGCTCCTTCACCCCAAACATCACCCGTCCGACGAGTTATCTCAAGAGCCTGTTCATAGAGCTCAATTGCCTTATGGTGATTTCCCAGATATCCATATACAGAGCCCATGTTGCCAAGAGTATTTCCTTCACCCCGAACATCACCGATCCGACGAGCTATCTCAAGATGTTTCTCATGAAGCTCAATCGCTTTCGGGTATTCTCCCAGTTTGATATATGCCCACCCCATCTTATTTAGTATCAATGAAAGTGAGGAATTTTTGAGTAAGGTTTTCTTTTCAAACAGGACTCCAAGGAGATTGATCAGTTCACGGCTTCGTCCTAACTCCTCTATATTTATCAGGTTTGAAGCGACCAGATAATCAAAAGCATCTTCGTATTCATCAGCAGCGACATAATCCCAAAAGGGTTTGGAAATGCAATCTAAGAATGCAGGAAGCTTTTCTTTTTTCCGACCCAGCTGAATAATCTGGACCATGGCAAGCCAAATGCCATCTTTTTCTTGGATGAGATCGAGCGGATTGCTGCTGTGGGCTTTCGCCCAGTCGAAGAAATAAATACAATGGTTTTTTCTGAATTCTTCTTCTCTTCGCTTATTCTCCTTGAGCCTCAATTCAGACATCTGTCGCACCAATGGATGTACAGAATACCGCTTTAACTCATTCGAATATTCTATAAGAGATCGATTGTGTAATTTTCCCACAAGCTGCTGAAGAACCATCAGGTCCATATCCCGAAAGCCTGCAGCACTTCCCAGCGCACTTGAAGTGAAACCTGACTCGGCACAGACGCTAGTTGCTTCAAATAGGGATAGAAGCTCATCACCTCTATCTCCCTTTTCCAACAATTCTAAACTCAACGTTAAGGATGCGATCACATCCTTGTCAGGGTGATCATCAAGTTTCAAGCGCTCCATCTTGCCCTGAACCCAGCCGATGTATTGCGGAAAGGTGGTGTCCGGTGCATCATTTAGATGTTTTGCGGCGATCTCGATGGCCAGAGGCATGCATCCGAGTATTTTCACGATGCGTGCAGCACCCTTCAGATCTTGGTTTACACGGGTCGGACCCAACACCATCTTCAGTAGATCTATTCCATCACCTGGCTTTAACCCTTCCAAAGAGCAAATGGATTCTTTGGGCACGATACCAAAGGCACCTTTGTTGCGCGTCGTCACTAAAATTGAACATTCCGGCTCTACAATTTGATCTGCCTCTTCTACGTTATCAATAATTATAAGAGCTCCTTTTCGGCCGAGTGCCTTAGTTACTTGCTCTTTTGCTTTGTCTTCATCAGGAAAGACGACCCGGTTGGCTCCAGGCCGTATTGCGGCAAAAACCTTTTCAGCTTCTGTTTTCCAGTTGCTACTTTTCAAAGAGGCCCAAAATACGCCGCCCGGATATTCGTTTCTGTAAACCTCAGCGTACATCCTGGCAAGTTCGGTTTTGCCTATTCCGCCTGTTCCCGTAACACCAGTGATTGCACCAGTTCTTCGGCCCTTAATAATATTGTGGAGTTCCTTAAGATCGGACTCTCTGCCCACAAAGGTGTCTACCCGCTTTTCCGCCATATACGGGACGGTACCTTTCACCTGAGGGTGAAGCACCAGATACCAGTTTCCGGCGCCTATATCCCTTAAATAATCAAAAGATGTTACAAGGACTTCCATTTTTTCATTGAGGTGGGATACGAACTCATCCGATTCCTGTAGACCGGTGTGCTCCCAGTGCCAAGCGATGGTTTCTGTGCCGATTCTGACCAAGGGTGTTTGATCCCTTATCGATGGAGACGAAGTGCCTTTGGGTCTGATGTAAGGGTCATCTGCTTCATCTGCGATTCGTAAAAGGGCCGCGAGCTTTCTAAGATTCAGAGGAGTATCAGACAGGGCCTGATCAGCAAAATCGTTCGGGACCTCTTTAAGGTGCAGAAATCGTTCCTCGGAATGCCCGTAGACGACCCATCCGACAGCTTCGACAACGCGGGGATGTTTTCCCCTGAAAGGCGGGAAATCATGCAAGAGATACTTGGAAGGATTATTAATGATGTATTCACGACTCCTTTCGGGGTGACCCTCTTGAACACACTTATCAGCGCACCAGTATCCAACATCATGCATGTAGGTTGCACAGAGAAGAACAAAGATCTCGACAGGGCTGAGCAGATTTTTTTTGATCATCTTCTTCGACAGTTTGTCAAGATATCGCTCTATCCGATCACTGTGTTCGTAACCGTTTTTTCCCAAAACCTTCAACCATTTCTGAGCGTCCTTTTTGATGTCTGAAAATCGCTGCCCGAGATCTATCCTGCCATTAATTCCATCGACTGAATAGCCCTTGAGGAGCTTATGAAGATCGGATTGCTTGGATAAGGATGAAAACCTATTGCTGGGCATAGGAAGGGTCTCCTATGTTGACGTCTTCTGCTGGGAACAAGGGTGTAAAAATCAATAACTATTTTTTTTACGAAAATTCATCCGAAAAATGAAAAAAACACTCAACCGATAAATGGACTATAGTCGATATTGCGATATTTTTAATATTTTAGGATGTTCACTCCGGTAGTTTTAATTCCGGAAGTTTGTTTATTGTTTTGCGGTGCAGTTTTAAGTTTGTGTGTTGATACCCTAATTGAGCGAAAGTCAAGGATGCCCCAAATTTGAGGCATCAAGGGCGAAGCCGTAGTCATCTACTGCGAGCCCTTGATAACAAAGGAGGTGGGGTGTCATCGGCTTTCCCGCAGGGTAAACAAAATCGATATAAAATAACAGAATTCATATTTCACTGATAGAAAAGATATTAAAACGTATTCGAATTATCGAAAGACTCATTAAAACAGAAAGATAATGATCGTTTTCGGTTTTGATCCTCGGGGACGTTCATGCAGAACGTGCATTAACCCCTCATGATTTTTTGCCATATTCCCTTTGTTTTTCTTTCACTGTAAACCCGATTTCCCCGGTTAAATATCAGCCAAGCATTAAATCATTCATCATCTAATATAAAGAGAGTCTGCTCTTTTATGCGCACGCAGCAACTATTGATTTAACCCCGGTACCATCTTCCGGCCTGTCCCGGTACTTCCACGGGGAGCTACCCCGGTGAAATTCGCTGTGCAGTTGCTATCGCAAATTTCACCCCAGTACCATCTTCCGGCCTGTCCCGGTACTTTCCACGGGGAGCTACAGGGCACGCAGGGCACAGCGGGGTAAATATCTGGCTCCACCCCACCTTGGTGAGTTCAAACTGTTTCTCGATCCCTATTATCCGCGTTCATCTGCGTCTAAACTCTTTGTGTTTGGGGACGTGAGTGTTTAAAAATTGAGGGTTTCACTATATATCTGCACCAGATCAGCGATGTAGGACGGCCCCAGACATGATGAGAATGAGAATCAATATCAATTGGATAAAAAATATTCTTGTAAATTCAACGAGATGCATACACTATTACGCATGATAAATCAAGACCAAATTTTACCTATAAAATTACTGTAAAAATTAGGTATTGTCGGCGAATGATCGAACCAATACTCGAAGGAAAGTGTGCCCTTATGATATACGAAAACACAAAGTGCTTAAAATTATATCGATCTTTGATTGCAGTGACCTTTAATTTGAGTTTCTTACAGGTTGGAGGTATCACACTTTTCACACCAGACGGCATCACCGCAATATATTGTATAGCCATACAAATAAGAAAAGCGTGGAATTTTATCAACAATCCTCGCTTTCTAATTCATAGGTCTGATTGAACAATAATAGCCGTAGTGCGCAGTTTAAATTTTAGCCATGTGGGTTGTGAAATGTTGGAGCGACTCAAATTTAAAAAGTTCCGATTCGTGTGCTCACCATTACATATCACAATTTGCCCCTTTTCCTACTTTTTGTTCATATCACAAAATGTTAATTAAAGTTAGACAGCAATAGCACGACCATGCATATTCCACTTTCGTAGACGTAAATTTTAATTCTCCATAAAAATGTACAAAATTGAACGTAGCTAGAACCTTAGGGGTTGTAAAGATTATATATTTTAAAAAGAAATCGAAAGCATCCAAAATCATGACCAATTTCAGCACATTTTCAATGAAGATTGCCCGGCTAATCCAAAAACTTTCGGTGAGAAGCTCCGGAAAGCCAGGATGGATGCCGGATTACTGATAAAAGATCTGGCCAACCTGGTCGGCGTAACCGAGGATACGGCTATAAACTGGGAAATTAGAGGGATGAAGCCTTTACGGAAAGTGGTTAGGGAAAAAGCTAGTCAGTTCATTGAAGGCTATCCTGTATCCTTGTAAATATCTCGATTCAATATCTATGCCTTTTAAATAAAGGTTGACGTAATACTTTTCAGAAAGTCGCAAAAGAATGATCTGCCGAAAGCGGGCTAAACATTCTATCCAAATAATGAAAAAGAATTAAAGAAAAAACCTAAAGCGCCTTCAAATACAACAAGAGGAAGTCAAGCTACTCAACTACGTCATTGAAGTTCCTATCCTATCGTCTATTGAATCGGGTTGCCGAGGAATCTACTTCTTATTTTTGTGGTCTTGTAGAGCTTCCAGAGCCTGAGTCGTGCCAATTTTCTCCAGAGCCTCCGCCGCGGCTTTCAGAACATCCGTGTTGCTGCCTTTGAGAGTGGCAATGAGCGGGTCCGCGGCTCGTTTGTCGCCCAGTTTCCCCAGGGCCTCCGCCGCGGCTCTCCGAACATCCCGGTTGCTTCCTTTGAGAGCGGCAATGAGCGGATCCACGGCCGGTAAACCTAAGTTCACGATTGCTTCCCAATCCTGCAAAGCAATGAGGAGCCATACTTTGTAATGATCATCAATTGGCTTCCAGTCCAGTATCCGTAGGGCCTCTGCCGCGGCTTTCCGAACATTACAGTTGCTGTCTTTGAGAGTGGTAATGAGCGGGTCCATAGCCGGTTCACCCAGTATCACTAGGGCCTCTGCCGCGGCTTTCCGAACATCCGTGTTGCTGCCTTTGAGAGTGGCAATGAGCGGGTCCACGGCTCGTTTGTCGCCCAGTTTCCCCAGGGCCTCCGCCGCGGCTCTCCGAACATCC
>CAZBOB010000095.1:9975-14351 GCA_964492995.1 uncultured Desulfobacteraceae bacterium
GGCTCGTTTGTCGCCCAGTTTTCCCAGGGCCTCCGCCGCGGCTCTCCGAACATCCGTGTTGCTGCCTTTGAGAGCGGCAATGAGCGGATCCACGGCTCGTTTGTCGCCCAGTTTTCCCAGGGCCTCCACCGCGGCTTTGCGAACATTCATGTAACTGTCATTGAGACCGGCAACGAGCGGGTCAAAAGTCCGTGCGTCTCTCAAGGATAGTAAGGCTTTCATGGCATTGCCCCGTACAGCAGGGCTTGAGTGCATGAGAGCTTTATTAAACCCCGGTAGATCTAAACTGCACGGCATGTTAGCTAACGCAAGAATAGCTCTGCGGGCGACAGGTACATGTTGTGAACCTGCTCTTTCACTCACTAGAATTGCTAAGTCCGTTGGGACTGCCTTGCCCAGGCGTTTTAACTTCAAGGCATCCAAAACTTTTTTTTCGATAACTTGTTCGCCTGTACAAAGCAGTTCCTTCATGGCATCAAATATTCCGGTATCGAGTTGATCTTCGGGGAGCTTGCGTGCGCCCTCAATAATGACATTGTTCCAGCGATCGCCCTGACTTGCTAACAGTGTCCACAATGCCAAACCGCGGTCGGTTTTTAACATCAGTGCAAGATACACGATTACGCCAAAGATTTGGGTGAAGGATTCATACTTTTCGAACAGAGATTTGATCTCAGCCAGGATTCTTGTATCACTATAGTCCGCTTGAGCCCAATCGACCATCAATGACCGGGCCATGACGTATTCCATGAATTCTTCATAAACAAACGCTACCTGCAGCGATTTATTCTGACCTTTACCCCGTTCTTTCTCTTCAAGGATGATAAATTCATCTCTAATTCTTCCATATAGCGATCTTGGATCAAAGTGATGCTCGTTACGACCTGTTATTTTTGTTAGATTTTTAATTGGCAAGACCCGTACATTATTGTGGAGCATATTTCTAGCTATTTTCAGTAAATAAGTCTCAATTTCCTGTTCGAGACCATTTAACAATCGCTCATCTCCTGCCCTCACCATACGCTCGGCAATAGATTCAAGTTTTTTATTCCAATAGCGATCAAATAACTCTTTTAAACGAATATCCTCTAACTCACCAATTTCCTCCCCACGATACGCTTCACAAAAGAAACGCAAAAGTAATGGGTGCCGGCACTGATCGGCGGCTTTACCTACAGGTTGTCCGATGATTTTATAACTATTCAAGTATAGATTAAACGCTTGTTCATATTCATTCATTGCAAAGCGGCTTAAATCAATATCTTCCTTTTTGGGGTCTAAATCATCTTCGACTTCGTCAGGTAGCTCATTGATTGTTGCTTCTTTCCAAAAATGACCTTTAAACATACCCCAATAGTAATCTCGACAAGTTATCACCAAATTAATTCGTTTTCCGCGAATCTTTCGAATCAAACCTTCAATCGCTTTGCGCATTTCAACTGGTCGCTCATATTCGTTTATCGCATCTAAAATAATTAACGAGTTGCGTTCTAATTCTTTTCCGAGACGATCTAAGGTGTGTAAACAATCCTCTGCTGAACGGAAGGCAATTTCGGATTTAGCAGCTTGCAATTCCGATTGCAAAGCTCCTAATAAACCAGATTTATAATCAAGATATATGTTTCCCCCAAAAAGCAATAGAACAGGTCGTTGAACTACGTACCTTCTTGCCAGATCGCAAACCAAATTAGTCTTACCACTGCCAGCGGGAGCCACAATGAGGTAACAGGATAAGAGGTCTTTTTTAGGCGTTGTAATAAAATTGTTTAGCTCACCTTCAATTGCGCGGTGGACATAAAGATCTGAATTATATTTACGGCCTACATCGGCGAGAGCGTTATCAACTTGTAATCGGCATGCATTAAGCACGTCACCAGCCAAAACAGGTTTTATGTCTTCATAGATAATTAATTGCTGAATGTGTTTGGCTACTACAACCTTTGTTCCATGGATAAGTGATATTTCAGAAGAGGAGGTTTTATTAGACATAAGTTATAATTCAATAAAGGACGAGTTTGGAGAATTGATACTTACATATTAACGGTACCAATCTTTTTGGCAATCACAACCTTTTCGGCCATGATTTTTCCTGCCAAGGGGCCGCTTTTAAGCATACCTGCTTTCTCTAATGATTCAACTATAAGTAAGAAAAGTTCTTGGTCGGGGACAAGATGTTCAGCAATAGCTGATTGCAAATCAGTGGCTCCTTTTTTAGGATTTATTTCAAAATTCTCGATTGCTTTACGAGATTTGGGGGTACGAGTTAGACGAGCTTTAATTGCTTCATAAGTGTCTTTGAAGGCACTTTTCGCAACTTCCTCACCTCCTTTAGCGAAGATGAGTTTAAGGGCGGAAACGGCACTTGCTGCAAGAGCACTGATAATTTCAGGGTCCATTGCTATTCCTTTTGGTTGGATAGACCAGTCTTTTTAATTACTTTTAAGAGTGAATTAAACAGAAGTATATTAGTCTTAATCTTTAGATTTAGGATTAATCATTCAGATACCAGGGTATAATTTTAGAGTCAAACGATGCAACTTCGTAATTCAACTCTATCTTTAAAAAATCCGACTTTCGCACTCACAACAATCAAAACTGCCCCAAGGATATGGTTGCCCAACTTACAAGACCACTTAATTTTTCAATATTACTTAAAATTCCTGTCAGCCCACCTTTTCTCAAGCAGCCAGAATTACCAATAAATAGCCTTGGACTATCGATAAAGCCTTATTAAAAAAACTAATAGAATCTGGGACCTTACACAATTCAACTTTTTGCTGTACAACTTATTGTTTATAATACACGGTCTTTAGAGTTTAACTTAAATTACAATGAAAAATGAAAAAAAGATTCCGGTCAGTATTCTATGTTATAGGTCAACCATGCGTTGCTTCAACCAGATCGAATCATGTTTTAATTAAAGAGGGCGTAAAAATACTTATAAATTGATAAATCCATTTTTTATAATATCAAATTTTTGTGATATAATTAATTCTAGGCCGACAGGCGAACATGTGATATCCATTCCGTATCTCGTTACCGGCATTTGAGGTAAACATTGAAAATATAATAAACGTGGACTTCTTGCCATAGTGCTCAATGATTAATACCAGCTAACCAGCATGGATTACAATAGATAGTGCTGATTTTTATAAATTATGGTGAACCCCACACTTTGCGGTTTGCCCAAAATTTGAAAATTGCAGATACATTGAGAGTATTCCATTGTGATATCTGGCAATATTTTAGCATGTTCACTCCGGTAGTTTTAGTTTCGGAAGTTTGTTTATTGTTTTGCGGTGCAGCTTTAAGTTTGTGTTCTGATACCCTAATTGAGCGAAAGTCAAGGATGTCCCATATCCGAGGCATCACGGGCGAAGCCGTAGTCATCTACTGCGAGCCCTTGATAACAAAGGAGATGGGGTGTCATCGGCTTTCCCGAAGGGTAAACAAAATCGATATAAAATAACAGAATTCATATTTCACTGATAGAAGAGATATTAAAACGTATTCGAATTATCGAAAGACACAATAAAACAGACATATAATGATCGGTCTCGGTTTTGTTTACGATTAATTAGGGTGATAGTGTTTCATTGTCGTTTCCGGTCTTGAATGGCCCAGGATCTCGGAGGTTGATTTGAGATCGGCTTCCTGGCCCAGGACGGTCGTGGCGAAACTGTGACGGAAATCATATATTCGCAGCCGGCGGTTTATGCCGGCTCTTTTTTTTGCGGCGAAGGTGATCAGCTGATGATTTGAGCAGGGCCTGTAACAAGGTCTTTTCCATGGATCTGGATTTGGCGACCATGTAGTTATCCACCAAATCCTCGTGTGTGGGAGATTGTTCCGGTTGTGTGCGAGTGGTATATGATCCCAGGTCCAGCTCGTCATTTCGCGCCCGGGCTTTTTTTTCGGCCTCTAACCCTCTGCCGAAATATTCACGGGTGTAGCCGGATTTTTTAAATCCGGCTTAACTTATTGAAAATATGGTCGGGACGACTGGATTTGAACCAGCGACCCCAGCGTCCCGAACGCTGTGCTCTACCAGGCTGAGCCACGTCCCGACTTGTTTTATCTTTTTATGCTCTTAACCGTTAATTGTCAATCCTTTTTCAATAATCCATTAAACCTTCCCGCTTTGGGGGGATGATCCCAGCTTTGCTATTCAGCCTTATAAGTTTATATCCACCGCCCGCTTGTCCCGCACAGCGGGGCTTCGCTTGAGGCACAGAGGTCACAGAGGAAAGATTTTATTCCTGATCGGGAGACCCCAGAGGAATAGGCTTCGCATTCCACAGGGCAGGCGGCGATCAGGAATAATCCATGCTTTTTAAACAAATTTATAACACGATATAGACTTTAAGCTCCAATAT
>CAZBOB010000096.1:0-14316 GCA_964492995.1 uncultured Desulfobacteraceae bacterium
AGCGAGAACGCCGCCGGGGGCCGAAAGATGCCGTTTATGGATGGACACTAGTTAGAAATCCAGGCGGATAATATGGATATGAACAAAAACAAAATTTCCAAAAATGTTAAAAGCATACACTTGATCGCCATCTGCGGGACCGGAATGGGCGCCCTTGGCAGTATGCTAAAGGATTTAGGCTATAAAGTAACGGGCTCGGATCAGCAAGTATATCCTCCCATGAGTGAGTTTCTCTCAAACAAAGGCATTAAAATTGCCGAGGGTTTTAATGAAAAAAATGTTTCATACGGTCCGGATTTGGTTGTTGTCGGAAATGCTGTATCAAAAGATAATCCCGAGGTTGTTAGAATGGATCAAATGGGGCTTGAATTTTGTTCCATGCCCCAGGCTGTCAACAGATTTGTTGCTGCGGGTAAAAAGCAGCTTGTAATAACCGGCACCCACGGCAAAACCACCACATCTTCGATTCTGGCCTGGATTCTTTATCACGCCGGCCTTGATCCTATTTTTATGATCGGAGGAATCGTAAAAAATTTTAATAGCAATTATCATCTGGGTAAAGGTGAACACATTATCATCGAAGGAGATGAATATGACACGGCTTTTTTTGATAAAGGCCCCAAGTTTTTGCATTATGATCCTTTCATGGCAATACTGACCGGCGTTGAATTTGATCACGCTGATATATTTAAGGATATCAATCATGTAAGGCAGGCCTTTGATTCCTTTATCGCCGGCATGTCTCCCCAGAGCACCCTGCTTGCATGTGACAATGATAAAAACGTTGCCGATTTAATCTGCAAAAGTCAGTGCCGGGTTGTACAATACGGCACAAATGCAAACGCGTTGTGGCGTCTTGGTGCTGTTTCCATTGCCCCGCCATGGACTTTTTTTGAAGTTTTAAAGCATAATGCATTTTTCGGAAATTTTAAGACAAGACTTTTCGGAGAACATAATCTGTTAAATTCTTTGTCCGCCATTGCCATTGCGGATAATTTGATGATCCCGGCAAAGGCAATAGCAAAGGCTTTTGAAACATTTGAAGGTATCAAGAGGCGCCAGGAAGTGCGCGGCCAAAAAGGCGGCGTTACCGTTATGGACGATTTTGCCCATCACCCCACGGCCGTTCGGGAGACCATCCGGGCGGTCAAATCGTTTTACCCGGAAGGACGGGTTGTTGCCGTATTTGAACCCAGAACCAATTCCAGCATGCGCAAAGTGTTTCAGGACATCTATCCGCTTTCATTTGACGATGCAGATCTCACATGCATCCGTAATCCCTCGCGCCTTGACAAGATTCCTCCTGCCGAAAGGTTTTCATCCCAAAAACTGGTGGCTGACCTCAAACACCGCGGCAAGGATGCGCACTACTTTCCGGACACCGATTCGATCATCGACTTCATCGTATCAAAAGCCAGGCCCGGTGATTTAATCTTAATCATGTCCAACGGCGGATTTGATAATATCCACGAAAGGCTGTTAAAATTATTGTAGATTTTCTAACGCTGTTGTCTGTGGGTGCGTATGGGGTGTATTCGGGTGCATGGTATCAATCTCATCCACTTCAGACTTAAACTGTCCGGGTATCCAATGAGCATCGGTGCGCGAATTAATTTATTGTACTTAATACCAACCCTTCTGAGTATTTCTTATCAAAAAAGGCTTTCAGATCCTTTCTTGTGATTTGGTTAATCCGGTGCTTTCCAAAAACAGGCAGGATATGCAGATCCAAATTAAATTGATATGATTCCCTGGTTAATCCACGGGCAGGGGCCAGGGACGCCCTTTTCAGCCGTACGCGCCTATCCCGTGTTCTTTTTTTAGAATGCCTTGACTTCCCACAATGTGGTATTATTATCAAAATGAGGCAAAAAACATAAATTTTTTTGTCTTCCTCCTTAAGTCAGCCCCTGGTAATTCTGCCGGGGGCTTTTTGTTTGTCCAAGACAAGCCCGAAAGCCTGTCCCGGACCGTTAAGTTATACTCTATGGGTCAAGCCAAGATCGTTGAACCTGTGGCCTCTCAGAGCCCCCTTTTAAAACAAAAGGGCCTGAAGTTCTCCCCGGTCCAAGATAATAAACCGCCTGCCCGTTACCGTTACAGGAAACTTCAAGCCCTATGCTTGATAATTGTTTTAGCATTTTATCTTGGTTTTGGGTTGATTTATTGTATAGTTGTTAAGAAGTATCCAAATATTATTGATTAGTTGAAATCAACTTTACATTTTTATGTCAAGTATTTTTGTTGACTTCAACTAATCAACTATGCTTTTAATGCGCAAAAGGAAGGTGAGATGGCTGATTCTCCCAAAAAAACTTATATCAATACAACGTTGACATCTAGCTTGCTTACAGAACTCAAAATTCTTGCAGCAAAAGAAAGTAAGCGTTTAAACATGCTCCTCGAAGAAGCCATTCGGGACCTTCTCAAAAAGTACGAAAAGAAAGTTAAGAAATGAGGATGTCATGAACGAATCCAAACACGATGGGACTGCACATTGCCCCAGATGTCAAAGCATTAAAGTAGCACCGGACGTAAATTATTGCGATATATGTGGGACAAAACTTATTTTTCAATGCTTTGTTTGTATAAAAGAAATGCCAAAGCGTTATCCCTTTTGCCCATGGACTGGAAAAAAAATGAATTGGGAAAAATTAAGCAAATAATCAATTCAAGACAAAGATTTGCCACACCATTCAAGATCTTCTCAAAAAGCATGAAAAAGAGGTAAGAAATAGAGATGTCAAAGCAATATCCGGAATGCCCTTTGTATAATCACGTTAACTGTAAAGAGATTGATAACAAGAAAGTCTGTGCTATTGTCCGTAAAGATAAAAAGTGTCTTAGGAAGTTGCATAAGTCGGCAAGGAAGGCCAAGAAATGACCTTTAACATAGAGGTTTGACTCAATGGGCCGACCAAAATATACAGCATTTAAAACTAATTCCCCAACGCCATGTGTTCTTATAGATTATTTTGATTCTCAAATACCTTCAGCTGATTCTTACCTATCGATCCTGATTTTCCTATTGAAGCCTACCTCCAATAAGCACTAACCTGAGTTTACCAGAGAGTTGTACCCAAAATCCATGGAAATGGGTGTAATTTTTTAAATCTCACGGGTTTACTGTTTAAAGGTACTTAAATAGGAATTGTAATAGAATAGTTTGATTTTACTCAGCTTCTTGATTCTTAGGCGCACAATATGCAGTAATTCAATAAAATTATATAAAAATTATATATAATTTTGCTTGACATAATAAAATTACAAACTTATGGATAATTATAAATCTCGAGGGTTTACTGTCTGATTTATTTTTAATATTTGGATAGTAATCATGACGGATTACAGTCGGGTTCCATATTTTGCAGTTAACTCAAAAATATCCTTGAAGTGAATCATTGGATGTAATTCAAATGAAGGTTGAAAACATCGGATTTGTTTCAACACGTTTTGCGGGAATCGACGGTGTTTCGTTAGAAGCAAGCAAATGGGCAGAAGTTTTTGAACAAAGAGGACACCGCTGTTTCTGGTTCGCCGGCAAACTGGATCGAAATCCAGAAAAGAGTTCCCTTATCCACGAAGCTCATTTTCAGCATGCGCAAAATCAATGGATCAATAATAAGATTATAGGTAGAAAAAGGCGAAAACCTTATGTAACTGAGCTAATTCATGCCTTGAGATCGTTGTTGAAAGTTCAACTCCAAAATTTCATCGATCAGTTCAAAATTGACCTTTTGATTGCCGAAAATGTTCTCGCCATACCGATGCACATACCCTTGGGACTAGCATTGACGGAAACCATTGTAGAAACAGATATACCCACTATTGCCCACCATCACGATTTCTACTGGGAAAGAGTCAGGTTTTCAGTGAATGCCGTGAACGATTACCTGCGAATGGCCTTTCCCCCCAATTTGCCTAATATCAAGCATGTGGTTATCAATTCTGATGCCCAGGAACAGTTGGCTCTGCGTACCGGGATTGCATCGATCGTCATCCCCAATATTCTGGACTTTGATAATCCACCTTCGGTGGATATCCAAGGAACTCAGGCCTTCCGGGAATCCATCGGCGTAGAGCCCGACGATATAATAATTTTGCAACCCACACGCATCGTTCGTCGAAAAGGAATTGAACAAGCCATTGAATTGATAAAGGAGCTGAAAGATCCTCGTTATAAACTGGTAGTATCTCATGAAGCCGGTGACGAGGGGCTTGAATACGTTGAATGGCTTAAAGAATACGCATTCGAACACCAGGTAGATCTTCGCATAGTAACAACACAGATTGCGGATCCCTGGATTAATAACAGAAAATATCAAACGAAATATTCTCTATGGGACATCTATCCTCACGCTGATTTTATCACCTACCCCAGCCTTTATGAAGGATTTGGTAATGCCTTTCTTGAAGCAATCTATTTTAAAAAACCCTTATTGATCAATCGGTATCCCATATTTGTCAAGGATATAGAACCCAAGGGTTTTGATCTGGTTGTTATGGACGGATTCCTCTCCAAAAAAACAATTCATAAAGTGAGAAAAATTTTTGAGTCGCGGGAGCAAAGGGAAAAAATGGTAAATTTTAATTATACAGTTGCTTCACGTCACTATTCGTATTCCATGCTCCGGAGTAAGTTTAGCGCTATTATGAATGATTTCTTAGGTGAGCCTGAGCAGCAACTGCCCAGCAAATCATTAGATCAACAAGGTGTTATCTATTTAAAAAAATAGATCCATCCCCAGCACTATATAATCAATTTAACGACCAAAAGAAAAAAAAGCCAAAAGTGCTATGAGTTTTTCGATATCCCACCTTTTGCTATTTGCTACGGAAATGTAAATATCAGGGGCCTGAAAAATTTGGGATATCGTTTTTCAAGAGGGCAGATCCATTTTGCGGGGTTTGCCCTTTTGATTTTTTTTGGATTTTTAGATATATGTATAAAACAAGGATTGGTTTCAGGTTTTGCTCATGGTAAGTTATGTTGTCAGGTTTTGCCAAGTCCGATTTCAACAGCATAACGCGATGTATCTGCATTGTACTTTTAGATTTTTGGGAAACCACAATATATGGGATTTTCCATATTTTCTAAAATCAACTCTATTTATTAGAAGCTATGCTGTTTAGCCGATATTAGTCAGAGAATATTATTGCATGTCGTGTGTAACCCTTCACTATCCTGAAATCATTTGACTTATGCTACTTTCTACCTTCGATACCTGTCTCATTATCGG
Organism: uncultured Desulfobacteraceae bacterium; assembly: GCA_964492995.1. Lineage (GTDB taxonomy): Bacteria > Desulfobacterota > Desulfobacteria > Desulfobacterales > UBA11574 > S5133MH16. The sequence continues at coordinate 5,241 of CAZBOB010000096.1, forward strand.
AGTAGATATCAATAACTCCAAAAATTCTGGAAAAATCATCCCAAATTTTTAGAGGTATAGAAATGAAAAGAAATATCTTGCGATTTATTCTGGCATTATCCCTCATTATTCTTTACTCTTGCGCATCCACCCGGTCTACTGGGCACAAAAGTGGAATAGGGCAAACGGCTCCTGGGAGCGATGTGCAAATATCGGCTATTCAGGGCACCGCATTTGGACCCGCTCAAGAATTTGTCGGCAGTCCCTACGAGAAAATCGGTATCAGCGGTTTATTTAATGTCCATTCCGCTGAAACATGCCGTATTGCCGTATTGCCCAATGGTGACGATTCATTCGCAGCACGCATCCAGGCACTCAAGAAAGCCGATACCTCCGTTCGCATCCAGGCTCTGATCTTCACGGGTGATGAGTCCGGTTTATATATTGCTGAAATATTGAAGGAAAAAAAAGCCCAAGGGCTGGATGTTCGGGTAATTGTCGATGCTATGTCCAACCCGGGCGTGCAAACGCAGTGGATGTATTTTGATTTGAAACAGCACGGTATTGAAGTAGAAGGTTACGAAACCTTTAATCTCCAGTGGTTAAATGAGATGCCCGTGACAAGCCATGACGCTGCAGATGAAACAACCGATCCGAATAAGCGATATCATGAAAAGATGTGGATCATCGATGGCGAAACCGATCACGGAGTGGCTGTTGTCGGAGGGTTGAATATTGCCAATGAGTATTTTCGTATTGATCCCCAAAACCCCAGCCGTTACTGGCGGGACCAAGATGTGATTGTCAAGGGCGATGTTGTCAAAGACATGGTGACAACATTCGATCGCAATTTTGAGTATTTTCTTAAAGTCAAAGAAAGCCGCGGCATTTTCAACACCAACATATACTGGGAAGCAACCCGCAATTTGTTCAAGAAGACCGGAAAGATGCATATGAATCATGTCACCGATGAACGATTGAACGAAAATGCCCGTGAATTGGCCGATACAAAACTGGACCTGAAATATGAAGGAGCAAAGTGTCGCTTTTTTCAAAGCAGGCCGCGGTTTGGTGAAACCTATATTGAACAGGCCCATCTAAAATCAATACAGGGAGCAGAAAACGAAATTTTAATCGGCAATTCTTATTTCGTTGCTTCACCGGTGTTTATCCGCACAGTAAAGAATGCAGCGCGCAGATGTGTAAAGGTAGTCATATTAACCAACAGTCCCGAAACCAACGATCAGCCCATGCTTACCATCGTGGGGCGCGAGTACTATGATGATATTTTGGCCGTAAATAATGAGCCTCTTGTCCAGTCGTGTGATGGGGGAGGTGTGCAAATCTGGGAATGGCAGGGACGTCGAACCCATGCGACCGAGCAAACCGAAGGAACCATACATGCCAAATATGCCGTTTTTGATCGCCGCATCTCAATTGTCGGATCTTATAATATGGATCCACGCAGCAGGGCGCTTAACAGTGAAACGGTTATTGTGTTTGAAAATGGAGACTTATCTCGGCAGTTGGCAGGTATGTTTTACGAGAACGACCTCGATTTCAGCAAGCAAATAACCCTGGAAGACACCAAAGAGTTTCCCGAGTCAAAGGATGCTATCTACCAGTTGCAAAAGCAGTTTGGAATTCTTGTTGAGGACCTTCTCTAATTTTTACCAGTCATCTCAAAAATACAGATCAGGTTCCAAGGACGAGGCGCGGACCGATGAAAAAAGGAGAACAAAAACAATGAGGGCTGTGATTCGTAAAATTATTATGGTGGGTATCCTTATATTCGGTGTTGCCGTCATGAACTCATGGGTGGCGAATGCCCAAGACGATCTTCAGTCGGCTTCAGAGGTTATCAGAAACCAGAGAAAAATCTATATCGAAAAGATCATGGAGTTGACTCCACAGGAAAAGGAAGCGTTTTGGCCGCTTTACGCCGAATACGAATCCGGACTGTCAAAAATCAGAGGAAAGCGTATAGAGTTGGCAATGAACATTGTTCAAAATCACGGAATTCTTTCCGATACCGAAGCTATCGCCATGTTAAAACAAAAACTGAGGATAGACGTTGACGAACTTAAATTTAAGCTGTCTTACGTAGCCAAATTCATGCAGGTGTTGCCCGGCCGAAAAGTTGCCAGATTCTACCAGGCCGAGAACAGATTTGACACCGCCGCTATTTCTGAACTTTATAGAAATATCCCAGTGATTCGGTAGCCGTCACCCATCTTCATAAACACAGCGCGTCAGTTATAAAGGTTATATTCGCTATTTTCAAATTTTCTGATCCACAATTTTCATCTATACGATACGCAGTTGTCACTATCGAAAATCTTAAAACGGCTATCTTTGTGCATTCAATTCTATGAATGAGAAAGCGTGAATCGATGATAAAATTCCAAGCTTTTTTATTTAAACAGCTACACAATATATTGGGGTTTAGGTTGTTGATGTAAAGCCTTTGCTATCTCCAACAGATCGGCAACTGCCCTTGATTAAAGATCCCTGCTATCTCTGGAAATCTAAGGTCGGTTTAATTACTTGATATCATTACACCTTTATTCCAACGGCGGATTTGATAATATCCACGAAAGGCCGTTGAACAGATTGTAAACATTAAGATATTTCGCTATCACAACTTCTGAGCCAATTTCAAAACAGTTGACAATCTTTCTTTATTGCGTTAACGGGTGCGATCAGCAAGGGTAACCAGAAGGCAAATAAACAATGAAGGGACAAATTCTTAAAATATTGAGAGCAGAAAATGACGTTGTTTCCGGAGAAACTCTCAGTTCTCACTTAGGGATTTCGAGGGTTTCTATATGGAAACATATTAAAAAGCTGCGGGAATTTGGATATAAGGTCCAGGCAACACCCAAAGGATACCGTCTGATAAACGATCCTGACATCCTTTACCCGTGGGAATTTGGGGATAGAGAATTAAAAATCCATTATTTTGATGAAGTTACGTCCACAATGGATGTTGCCAGAAACCTTGCAAGAAACGATTCTCCTCATTTTACCGTTGTCATTGCGAGGCGTCAAAGCAAAGGACGGGGTCGTTTGAAAAGAACCTGGCTTTCATCAGAAGGCGGGCTCTATTTTACCATTATACTCAGGCCGCAAATACCGCCGGCGTTAATCTCGCGGGTCAACTTTGCAGCATCCATGATTCTTGCACGAACCCTGCACAACATGTTTCATATTGATGCCAGGGTAAAATGGCCTAACGATATCCTTGTAAATGAAAGAAAGGTTGCGGGATTACTCTCTGAAATGGAGGCTGAAACCGATATGGTTACGTTTATCAATATCGGTATGGGTGTAAATGTTAATAATGATCCCACTCCTCGTGAACCCATGGCTGTGTCGCTAAAGGAAATCATAGGCAGGAATATTTCAAGAAAACAGCTTTTATCCGAGTTTCTGGATGAATTTGAAAACCGGCTTAACAATAGGACTCTGGATAATGTAATCTCTGAGTGGAAAAGCTATACGTTGACCATTGGCCGGCAGGTAAAAATTGTAACCACCCATGATGAGTTCAAAGGCATTGCCATGGATGTGGACAACACCGGTGCGCTGATGTTGAAACTCGCAGACGGATCAATAAAAAAAATTATTCATGGCGATTGCTTTCATGATTAATCAAAAGTCAGAGGACAGAGAGCAGAAGGTGCACGCTCACCCATTGAACCCTAAGACTCCAATAAATTCTGCATTGGATACTAACTAAGTTAACAGTTTGCTTTGGACGCTGAACCTCTGAACCCTTAACGCTTAAGGTGATTATATATGATTGCTGCTAAACAACTTCACATGACCGTATATGCTTCACTTCTGGCCGCGCTTACCGCAGCAGGCGCATACCTGGCAATACCCATAGGCCCGGTTCCGATTATTCTTCAAAATCTTTTTATATTTCTTTCAGGCCTGTTACTGGGCTCTAAGTGGGGTGTTGCAAGTGTAGGAGTTTATCTTCTGGCAGGTGCTCTGGGTCTTCCGGTATTTTCCGGCGGGGTCGGTGGAATAGGGCGCTTTGCAGGACCTACGGGCGGATACCTTTTGGGGTTTCTTCCGGCGGTCTATATAATCGGATTGATCACCGAAAAAACACGAAACCGTGTGGTTTTTGACGTATTGGCTATGGTCTGTGGCGGTATCATTATTTATGCTTGCGGTGTAACATGGTTGAAAGTATTAACCGGTATGACATTGGCCAAGACACTGGCGGTGGGAATGTATCCGTTTATTTTAGGCGATGCTCTAAAAATTGCCGCAGCCCTACCCATTGCAAAAGCATTACGACCGGTAATTAACCCGTAACCGATGAACGGGCTACTATATGAATATCATTGAGATAAAAAACCTCAGCCACCGATTTGCCGACGGTACTCTAGGTCTGGAAAATGTAAATCTTACTATCCGGGAAGGGACGTTTGTCATTATTGCCGGGCAGAACGGGTCTGGGAAAACCACTCTCTTAAAACACCTGAACGGACTTCTTCTGCCTACCGCCGGCACGATTCGTCTGGCTGGACTCCCGGTATCAAAAAATCTTGTAAAATCAAGGCAAATGGTTGGAATGGTATTCCAGGATCCTGACAGTCAGATTGTAGGTGAAACGGTTTGCGATGATGTTGCATTTGGCCCGGAAAACCTTTGTCTGGACAGAAGCGAGGTTAAAAAACGGGTATTCGAGTCATTGAAAATTGTGGACTTACTCGATTTTGAAGATCAGAAGCCCCATTTACTTTCGGGCGGGGAAAAGCGAAGGCTCGCCATTGCGGGTATCCTGGCCATGGAACCTAAAGTACTGGTTTTTGACGAACCTTTTTCCAGCCTTGACTATCCCGGTGTCAAACAGGTTTTAAAACAGATTGTTTCTCTCCACCGGTCCGGCCACACCATTCTTGTTGCGGCCCACGATCTGGAAAAGGTAATTGCCCATGCGGATCGTCTGGTTATAATGAAAGACGGAAAAGTGGTGAAAGATGGAATGCCCTTTCAACTGCTTGGGGAGCTTGAATCCTATGGTATCAGAGAACCGTGTGCTTCCCGCTTGGGGATGGAGGTTCCATCATGGCTGAATTGAGCGCTTTCAATTTTCGTCCCGGATCTTCTGTCCTTCATGGGCTGGATGTTCGATTTAAACTCATATTTCTTGTCCTTATCAGCGTTACCAGTCTGAAATCATATCCTGTTTCACTTTCAGTTTTAACTCTGGTGTTGGTTGCTTTATTACTGCATGCCCAACTATCTTTGAAATCTATTTTAAGAGCTTTTCGGTATATTTTTGTGTTGCTCGGGTTTATTTTTTTCGCCCGTGCATTATTTACTCCCGGATCAGCGGTTATCGAATTTAAGGCCGTCTCAATGACCCGGGAAGGGTTCTATGACGGCGCCCTGATTTGCTGGCGGCTTGTGATTGTTGTCTTGACCGGATTAGCGTTTGTTTTAACGACACGGCCTTCAGAAATTAAAGCTGCTGTTGAGTGGCTCCTTAACCCTTTCCCTTTTATCCCGTCCAAAAGGATTGCCACCATGATGAGTCTGGTCGTGAGGTTTATTCCTGTTATTTTCGATCAGGCAAGGGAAACCGTTGATGCCCAGCGGGCGAGAGGAGTGGAGAATAGAAAGAATCCGGTCTATCGATTGAGAAAACTCGGAATTCCGCTTATGCGGCGAACCTTTGAAAGGGCTGACAAGCTGGCAGTTGCCATGGAGGCCCGATGTTATTCTGAAAACAGAACAGATCCCGGGCTTTGCGCACGCTTAAGGGACTGGGCAGCTCTTTTTGTGGTCGTTTGCCTTTGCATGTTTATTGTTGTATGTTAAACATCATGTAGCAATTTTATAAAAGGAGAGACCTTTGAAAAACGTTCAATTTTGTTCAAGGCCAAGAAAGGCGAAAATTTTAACCACCCCAGAGAAATAGGCTTCGCATTTCACGGGGCAGGCACGAATACATGGAGTATTTTGAGGATTAACCCGCCAAAGATCGGTGGCAGGTTAAAATTTGAGCATGACGCAGGGATTGGACAAAAGGGGGCATTTTGCAAAGGTCTCAAGGAGCAACGTCAATTGAAAATCGTAATAGTGGGTGCCGGTGAGGTCGGATTTAACATCGCAAGCCATCTGGCTTTTGAAAATAAAGATGTAGTGGTTGTTGACAATAACCTTGCTGCCATTCGATATGTATCTGATAATATTGATGTTCAAGTGCTCAAAGGGTCTGGAAGCAGCCCGGTTGTTTTGAATGAAGCAGGCATCAAAGAGGCGGATATCCTCCTTGCAGTTACAGATAGTGATGAAACCAATCTGGTGGCATGTATGGTTGCAAATATAATTTCTCCAACAACAAAGAAACTGGCACGTATCCGCAGTGCCGACTATGATGAATATCATGACACCTTTCGTGATCATACCCCCCATATCGACACGTTAATTAATCCGGATATCGAAGTTGTAAAGACAATCGATAGGATTATGAATGTACCCGGTGCGGTGGATGTCGACGATTTTGCCGATGGTCGTGTTAAATTTGTCGGGATACATTTGGACAAGTCGGCACGGCTGTCTGGTGTCCGTCTTTCTGAAATTTCTGATAAAATCGGAAAGAAAGGCCCGCTGATTGCTGCGGTGATACGAGATGAAGAACTGATTATACCCAGGGGAAATGACAGACTCCTGGCGGGTGATCTGGTCTATTTTATCAGCGAAAAAGACAATTTTTTGGATTCCCTGGCAATTTTTGATAAAAAGATGGAGCCGATTGGCAGCGTTCTGATTATCGGCGGCGGGAATATCGGATTCAGGCTGGCCAACCTGCTTGAAGAGAAAGCCGTCCTTACCAAAATAATTGAGAAGAATCCGGACCGATGCGCCCAACTTGCCGAGCGGCTTAACAAGGCGGTTATACTGTATGGCGACGGTTCTGATCAAGAACTCCTTAGAGAAGAGAACATTCAAAATATGGATGTTGTCATTACCCTTACCAACGATGAGGAGACCAATATTTTAACGTCTCTCCTTGCCAAGCGAATGGGTGCAGCCAAAACAATAACCAAGATCAGCAAGTTCAGCTATTTGCCCTTGATGTCGATGATCGGTCTTGAGCAGGTGGTGAGCCCGAGACTTTCGGCCGTAAATACCATCTTACAGCATATTCGCCGGGGCAAGGTGCTTTCGGCCAAAGCAATTAAAAATGAACAGGCTGAAATCATGGAGGCGGTCGCCCTGGAAACTGCGGACGTTGTCGGAAAGCCCATAAAAAAAATTGCTATTCCCAAAGGGGCCCTGATTACCGGTATAATTCGCAACGACAATGTTATTATTCCTTCTGGTGAAAGCGTCATTGAACCCAATGACAGGATCATCATCTTCGCAACAAGACAGGCCATCCCCAAGATCGAAAAAATCCTCGCCGTAAAACTGGAGTATTTTTAGATGCGGTGGGACTTCATTCTGAGTATTGTCGGAATATTACTCTTTTTTTTGGGGTTGTGTATGTTATTTCCCCTTTTTTTTGGTCTTTACTACAAGGATCAAAGTGTTATTCCGCTGCTTAAAGCGATGGGGATAAACCTTGCTGCCGGATTATCACTAATTGTTTGTTTCAGAAGTGTAAAAGTAGACTATATCAGTCATCGTGAAGGGATGGCAATTGTAGCCATCGGATGGACAGCCATCGGCTTGTTCGGGGCAATACCGTTTTATCTGGGATCTGAATTCGGTACTTTCATTGATGCGTTTTTTGAATCTGTTTCCGGATTTACGACCACCGGATCGTCGATCTTGACGAATATAGAGGCGGTATCAAAAGGACTTCTTTTCTGGAGAAGTTTTATCCAGTGGCTGGGCGGAATGGGCATCATCGTCTTATCCGTGGCAATTCTGCCGTTCTTGGGTGTTGGCGGTATGCAGCTTTACAAGGCCGAAGTTCCAAGTCCTGTTCCTGATAAGCTCAAGCCTCGTATCAGAGATACCGCCATGATCCTCTGGAAAGTTTATGCTCTCATCTCTCTGGCAGAGGTCCTCCTTCTCATGCTAGGGGGAATGGATCTTTATGATGCCCTGTGTCACACCTTCACAACTATGCCGACCGGCGGATTTTCAACCAGAAACACTTCTATTGCCCACTTTAACAGTGTCTATTTTGATACGGTATTTATCTTCTTTATGCTATTGGCCGGAATTAATTTTTCGCTTCATTATCAGTTCCTGAGAGGAAAGCCGCTTGCATTCTGGCGGGATTCGGAGTGCCGCTTTTTTCTGGGCGCCGTTCTTGTATTGACTGTTATTGTGACGATTAATGTCTACGGATCTGTGTACGAAACTATAGGTCAGGCATTGCGATTCGGTGCTTTTCAAGTGGTATCCATTGTTACCACCACAGGCTATGCCACGGCCGATTTCGAATTGTGGCCTGCCATGTCCCAGATAATCTTATTGTTATGTATGTTTTTAGGGGCGTCTGCTGGCTCCACCGGCGGAGGGATGAAATGCCTCCGTGTTATGCTCTATCTTAAATACTGTTATAAAGAACTGTTTTCCTTGATTCATCCTCATGCAGTCAAGCGTATCAAAATCGGGGGCAAATCCGTTTCAGAAGATGTTATGCGGAGTGTTCTCGGTTTTATGGGCTTGTATATAGGTCTGTTTGCTTTTTCTTCTGTACTCATTGCAAGCATGGGAGTCGATTTTATGACTTCAATTGCTTCGGTTGCAGCTACCATCGGAAATATAGGACCGGGTCTGGGAATGGTGGGCCCGGCAGACAATTTTGCCCATATACCCTATTTGGGTAAATGGGTACTCATATGGTGCATGCTTTTGGGAAGGCTTGAAATATACACGGTCATCATCCTTCTTGTTCCCGAATTCTGGCGAAAATAAAATATCAATTAAAACTTTTATCAAATTCCGATTGATTTTTTATTGACAATCCTGATAAATATAATTAGTTTCCTAGATTTTTAGGGGCCGTTAACTCAGTTGGAAGAGTATCTGCCTTTTAAGCAGAGAGTCGCTGGTTCGAGCCCAGCACGGCCCACCAATCAGAAAATCGCTTTAACGTCCCCATCGTCTA
>CAZBOB010000097.1:0-14298 GCA_964492995.1 uncultured Desulfobacteraceae bacterium
AACATGAGTTATGTTTTACCTAAACTGAGCGTTTCAAATTTTAAAAGGGGATTAAATATCTTTTATTTTTAATGAATCAAATGGTAAGACATAATTTATAAACTTATGCCCCCAAGGGTCCTGGGGTATTTGGATGAGGTTCCATGAAAAAACCGCTTCCCGCCGACAAGGCAGACATGACTCTATATAGCGATTTGCTGGCCGATATCAAAATACGTATCCGGCAGGCCCAAAACCGGGCGATGATGTCTGCTAATGCCGAGATGATCCGTATGTATTGGGACATTGGCCACATGGTTGCCAAACGCCAGGGATTGGAAGGTTGGGGCAAGGGCCTACTGCGACGGTTGGCTGTCGACCTTAAAGACGAACTTCCTGAGATTAAAGGATTTTCAGAGCGAAACCTCCAACTCATGATACAATTCCAAAGGGAATACCCAGACCTGTTCGAAATTCCGCAACGGCTAGTTGCGGAATTACCCGACACCTCCTTACCAAGCAAAATTCAGCTACAGCCCGGAACAGAGTTTGATCCGAATGATTCGGCACAATCGGCTCAAGGATCGGGCGAAAAACAAATAGTGCAACGGGTCGTTGCGCAATTGCCATGGGCCCACAATGTCATCCTTATTCAGAGACTAAAGGATCTGCCCACCCGCTTTTGGTATGCCCGGCAGGCGATTGCCCAGGGATGGAGTCGCGACACACTCGCCGTCATGATCAAATCCCATGCCCATAAACGCCAGGGCGCATCGGTGACCAATTTCGACATGCGACTGCCGGAACCGCATGCGAAACTCGCCAGAGACACCTTGAAAGACCCCTATATTTTTGATTTTCTAACACTGGATAAACCGTTCCGCGAGCGGGAGCTGGAGGCGGGGCTAGTCAAGCACCTTGAACGGTTCCTGCTGGAACTCGGCGCAGGTTTTGCCTTTGTCGGACGGCAGGTGCACCTCGATGTCGCCGAGGAAGATTTTTACATCGATCTGCTGTTTTACCACCTCGGGCTCAGGTCGTTTGTCGTGGTCGACCTGAAAGTTGGGCCGTTCAAGCCGGAATACGCCGGCAAGATCAATTTTTATTGCAACGTGGTGGACGATAAATATCGGCATGCAACCGACAACCCCACCATTGGCCTGATTCTCTGCCAGGACAAAAAGCGGGTGTTGGCGGAGTATGCGCTGCGCGGCCTGAACAAACCCATCGGCATCTCCGAATACGAGCTGACTCGGGCCTTGCCGGACAACTTGAAATCCGTCCTGCCGACCATCGAGGAAATCGAGGCGGAGCTGTCCGCTGGTCTTCAAGATGAGAATGAGGGGGATGATAAGGATTAAGTCAACATCGTCAACGACGTTATAAAAAAATGCTTAAGCCAGAAAATTATAATTTAATGGGCGTTCCGGAAGTCACATGAATAATTAAAAATAGGTAAAAGTGGTCAACAACACCTTGATATCGTATAATAATTTATACTAATCAATGATCAAGGTTTGACCCCATTCACGGGATGAAAAATATTTTTTTGCTGAATTTTTTCCGTATAATACTTTTGGAGAAGTCGCTTTCTGGTTAAGAGCAATATTCAACCGGCGATCCCTTCCATATATGTCATCTCTAAAATTGATAGTACCATCCTTGTCAACCCAGGCTGTCCAGTAAAGAATATAAATTTTTATCGGGTCTGACAAAAATATTATTTTGTTTTTTTTGCGGTTGACCGCAGCAACTAATTTTTCAAGACTCCATTTTGAATTATTTTGCAAAAGGTAAGCTGCAAGTTCCATGGGTTTTTCAATACGGATACAACCGGAACTAAAGGCGCGTCTTGTCATATTAAATAAGTTGTGAGCCGGCGTGTCATGTAAATATATGCTGAACTCATTTGGAAAAACAAATTTCACTCGTCCAAGGGCATTTGAATTTGCCGGATCCTGGCGGAGTTTATAGACAAAATTTTTCTTGGTTATCGCAGCCCAGTCAATAGATTCAGTGTTCAATTCCCTTGCATTTTCTTCCCAATTCTCAAAAACCCTGATGTTATGATCAGACAAGTAACCGGGTTTTTTTTTAATACAGGGTAATATGTCATTCAGAGCAATTTTTTGGGGAATATTCCAATAAGGATTCAATTCAAGATATGTTATTTTTCGTGATAAAACAGGAGTGCGTCGCTTCATTTTTCCCACAATAGCTTTAATTGATTTTATTGATTGTTCATTTTCAATGACATTGAGTCTAAAATTGGCTGTGTTAACCATGATATAGCTATTCCCTAAATCTTGAGGAAGCCAACGCCATCGTTCCATATTCAATCTAATTTGTCTGATACGATCTTCCACCGGAACGTTTAGAGCGAATAGTGTCTTTGAACCCACAATTCCATCGACCTTAAGCCCGTGTCTTGCCTGGAATCTTCTGACTCCGTCTTCCAAAACTTCATCTAAATAGTTATGATTGCTGCTGGCTGTCTCTGTCAGATCACCTGAAATGATCAGGCGTGATCGTAAAGCGCCAATCCGTGTTCCATAATCGCCTTTCCGCAGTTTCTCCCCGGCAGGTACTTCATACCAGCAACCCGATTTTTTAATATTTTGGTATTTTAATAATGCCAGTTTTAATCTTAGGTAACCGAGATGATGGGGCTGCAGAGAATCAACAAATTCTTCCACTTTGTCATCATACAACACGGTTTGAAAAATCTTTCCTAGCTTTCTCTTTGGTTTTTTTATGTACCAATTCAGTTTGTTGGAATAAGGATCAACGATCCCTTCTGACAGGTGAAATCCATATGAAAAAAAAGCATCGGTTAAGAGTAAATCAAGTTCTGCTAGCTTTGCAGGTTCAGGCGTATATGATATTATACTGAGTTTAATATCAGACACTAAGTTCAAAATATCTTTCTGATGATATGTTTCGGAATCGAGTCCTTCATGCTCTGCTTCAATAATAGTCTTTATGAGAATTTCCGCCGTATTGTTCAACCCATCTTTACTAACCCATACAGGTTTAACTTCTCGATGAAGATAGAAAGCGAAAAGTAATTTTGGATTGCAAATCACTGTTATTTTAGAATCTATTTTATTTCTGATGATTAGGGAGCTAAGCCGTGATATCAAACACTCACGCACTTCATCTGTAAAATTACAAAAATTATTGGTCTCTATATTTTGCATAGGGATAGTTATCATACTCTGATTAAAAGTGTCGATGAATCCGCAGGGATTGTTAGACTTAATCAAGGAAAAAGAAACGGGAATCTTACTATGGCTGGCAAACTTAATATGATCATTGCGTTTCTTTTTAGCAAACGGAAACGAATAAGTGGTTAAAGAATATTTATCCACCTGATCATTTAAATTCAGGGAATAAACATTTCCGAATAAGAGCAAAATGCTTCCCGACAAAATGAATATAAGTACCGATGGCCTCATATTTTCCTCACCCAAATATCCGTTACAAAAATAAACAGCAAATATAATGCCAGAATATAAATGAGATAAGTAATGTTCTGTATACAATTGATTTATTTCTACGGGTAAATTTACAGGCATTGCAATTTAATGTAGTTCAGGGTTTCCCCAAGGACCTCTGTTTTAGAATGCCCGGCAACTGTTTCAATAGCCCTGTTAATCGAAATTATGATGTTTTTGTATCCATAATTACGACCCCGTCCTGAATCGTATCATCTACCACTGTTTTCCAATACTTGTTTAATTTCTGTTCAAACATTGACACCAACTATTCAATATTTAAACAGTCCTGCTGTTCAGTTTTTAAACAGCTTGACGGTTGGATGACAACAAAAATTTTAAACTCGAACTTCAATTCTACCCTGTTTTATCCAGCAACTGGCAACCGGTAACGAGCAGCCATCACCCAATCTTAATTGGCATAATTATTGCTGTATATAATTAAAATAATTGATTATCAAACCGACAGCCCTCAAACAGACAGGAGGTTTACAATGATAATGTAGTTCTTTTAACAGATCATCCTGAAAGCGGAACTTTGGTGTAGAAAGAGTTTTTGGGAATGTATCGAGGAGCCAGGTTACAAAATCATTCCTGTTAAAGGGATAAAACAAAAACACTCACAATCATATGAGCAAAGGAGGAAAAAGTCATGAAAAAATGGTCTATTGGTTTAATGGCTATCGCTTGTATCATCTTCTGTTTCCACAGTCTGGCGTTGGCCGGTGATACCAAAGCCGTCAACCTTTCACTGTTTGACCCTGTTCAGATCTTTGATGCTGACACCTCCATCAAAGGGTTCCGTTTAAACCTGATCTATGGTGTTAACCAGGATATGACGGGTCTTGACATCGGTCTTGGCAACCATGCCAAAGGCAACATGAGCGGGGTACAGTTAGGTCTGGCAAATATTGTGGAGAGCGATTTCAAAGGCTGGCAAACCAGCTTGGCAAACGTGGTCTACGGCTCTGGTGCTGGTCTCCAGATAGGAGTCTATAATTATGGAGAATCATTCCGTGGAATGCAGTTGGCTGCAGTCAATCACACAAAAAAATTCAGCGGTCTGGCCATCGGTGCGGTCAACTATACGGAAATTCTTAATGGTCTCCAGATCGGCGTGCTCAATTTCAACTGGCGTGGAGAACCCCTTAAGTTCTTTCCTGTTTTCAATTTTTCTTTCTAGATTTTTCTCTGAGAAAAAGGACTGAATGATTGAATTGATAAGAACTTATTTTTTGAAGGCGACTTAAGCAGAAATTTAAACTTGTGTACGATGTCAGTATAAAATCACAATATATGGTATGAGTCCTTCCTATTTTCAGAGAATGAAACTATTGTTCGAGAGTTTAGTTTAGGATTCAGTCGTTTCATTGATCGCTAATGATTTTCTATAATTGAATGTAGAATTAAAGGCTATTCCTAAGCACGAATTATTTTTACTAATAAGTTGGTGATCAATCATGTTTAAAATATTACTGATCATTGCACTTATAGTGGCTATTTTCTGTCTGTATGTTGCTATAGTTACCTTATTTGCAGCATCTCGTGAAAACGAATTGCCGGATATCGAGGATGTTGAGGTCAATTAAATAATTACATTGTAAATACAAAAGGCTTGCTCCGAACGCTCTGAAAACTCGACCTCGCTTGGCTCGGGACTCAGACAGTTCAGGGCGCTTTTCCTTGGCTGTTCCAAGAATTATACCCAAATGAGGCTGCAATACGGATTCAAGAAGCCTGGACGTCGAATTTATTTTGATTCCATAATAACGGCATTTCGGGGAGCCTTAATAAAAATGGTTGGTATGTGCTATAAAAGTGGCTGGCACATATCAAGAAATATTCCAGGATCGGACGACTCCGCAATCAATCGGGTTGACGGCTCACCGAACCGGAGCATGTCTTGAAACAAAAGAGGCTTTCAAGGCGGAGAGGGCAGGGTCAGCAATGGCCCTGCTTTTCTTGTGTGGCGTGGAGATATCTGCAATTTATCCTGTATTTTGAAGTCGGTTTTTATGGCTGTGATATCGAATTTTTGTTTACGAAAATCCCCAACCTCCCTTCTCCATTCAGCGACAATACCTATTTTTTACAGTAGTTATATAGGTAATATTTAGCCTTGATTGTTCAGCCCGAATCGTGTATGCATCTTTTTGAATTTACAAGAATATTTTTTATCCAATTGATATTGATTCTCATTCTCATCCTGGCCGGGGCTCTCCTACATCGCTGATCTAGTGCAGACATATAGTGAAGCCTTCAATTTTTAAACACTCACGTCCCCAAAGACAAAGAGTTTGGACACGGATGAACGCGGATAATAGGGATCGAGAAACAGTTTGAACTCACCAAGGAGTTTGCATGAGTATCCTGACACCTGCTTGCCCCGTTAAATTTTTCGCAGAAAAGGAGCAGGGCGAATTTAACCGGGGAACCCTGCTTGCCCTGGTCCCTGATATATGTTTTTAACTTTAGTTCACTCTTGTCCGCCGATGCATTGTGGCGGGTTAGACTCTTTATAAATTGGATGAGTTACGTTTTGGATAAGACTGGGCAAAAGGAATATTATGGAGATGAAGTTAATTTTACTTAAAAATTCTAAGGGTCAAGGAAGAATCTTATAATTTGAGGGGCGTCCCGGAAGTTCATTGGAAAGGTGGGGAAATTGATCTTAAAGACCATGATGATTTTAAGTGGATATCGTTGGAACAACTTGCTGAGTTTGATTTTGCTCCGGCAAACCTTGTCTTTGTTGAGAAACTCCAAAATGGAGAAATTGCGATTCAGCCGCAGTCTTAAGCATCCAGATATTGTGAAGAAACTTATAAACTAATGAACGTCCCCGAGATTACGGTAGTGGCGCGAACTGTTTATCATATGGACAAAAATGTAATCCGGGCCTCTCGAGTATTTTAAGGGAGTATCACCTTATGATCATTTAATATATAATGTTCATGCAGAAAGTGCATTAGCCATGTATGATTTGCAGAATGTCCCGAATCTGGTTAAAGCTTGTGAAATAATTGTCAGAAGAAATGTTGTTAAGAAAAGTAAAGCTTGAATTGTGAATATTTAATTCCTCAATATTTGTGGGAGGACCCAAGGGCCCGGGAATTGCTCGACACCCTGGGGTTCAAGGTGTGTGACTTTTCAACGTCGGTTTCCAAAACCGGCAGTGATGATTTTTGGCTTAGCTATGTCCTTGAAAAGACCCCGGTTAAATAAAGAATAAAAGATTTAACTGAGCCCCGATGTCGGGATCTGCGCTTCACTCCGACTAGCGGGATGAAAAAGATATTCAGGATTAACCCTGAACCTTTAACCCAGAACTCTGAACCTTGAGTATCGAAGCGAAGCGTAGATCTCTATATGAGTTATGTTTTGGATAAGAGTGGGTGAAGTGATTTTTTAAATAAATTTAAAAGGTGACAAGAATCTTATAATTTGAGGGGCGTAACGGAAATTCTAAATTCAAATGTTTATTTTTATTATTACTAAATATTGTATTAAAGAAATATGGTTACACAATATAATGTGGTTTCTTATTGACAATTTTCAAACAAAAATTTATACGATAAAATTAGGTTGAATTATTAATTGGATATAGAAAAAAGTGAAATCAAAAACACGGAAAAGTGAATAATCCTATAATAAATCCAATATTTGCAAGACATGAAACCTTTCATCCAAGGTTCGGGTGGCTTAAGAAAGGTTTTGACAAGGCCGATGATGACAATTCGGTATTTTCAAAAGAGTCCGCACCTGTCGTCTTGGGTGTCGGGAAAAACATGGTCAAGGCCATCAAGTATTGGTGCATCGCATTCAAAGTCGTCGATGAAGCCAAAGACAATGGAAAATACGTCCATAAGCCCACGAATTTTGCCGAAAAGCTATTGGGGGGAGGCGGATGGGACCCTTTTCTTGAGAACCCATCATCGCTTTGGCTGCTTCATTGGAATCTGTTCAAGCCACCCTGCTATGCCCCGGCATGGTACTTCACGTTCAATGAGCTCAACAAAATCGATTTTTCAGCAGATGACCTTCTATTTTCATTGAAGGAATACAGAAATCGGCAATTCCCAAGCAAAAAAGTGCGAGATTCATCCTTGAACAAGGATGTGAACTGCCTTCTAAGGATGTATGTCGAGAGGACAGGCCAGAAAAACTTGAAAGAAGATTCGCTCGACTGTCCCTTCACAGATCTCGGAATCATAAACGCATATAATAATTCAAAGAGATTCACATTTAATTGCGGCAGTAAGCCAACCCTGCCACCCGATATAATCGTTTCAGCCTGCCTTGAATTTGTAGCATCTTTCCAAGACCATGCGAGAACTACATCTATTTCACGTTTGCTGTATAATGCTGGAAGCCCGGGTCAAGCATTCAAACTAACCGAAAGCTCTTTGAGCGAAGCGATTGAGACAGTCTCCAGGAAAACAAAGGACATATACCTGACAGACACTGCGGGGATGATACAGTTCGCTTACGATGGTGTCCCATCAGATTTATCAGACAGCATTCTGGACGGATATTTCAGAAAAAGGAATTAGTATGCCAACCCTATCGGAATTTGTATCGGTAAAGCGGAGGTATTCAAGATCTGTCAACCTTGAGCGCGATTTCGGAATCCCTGATAGCCTGATTGGTTATATCCCGACATCAAGGGCTATCGATAGCACTAATAGGTTTCTTAGGTCTTTTGCGCTCGACAATTCTGTCCGGGCTTGGACACTGACCGGCTCATACGGAACTGGTAAATCGGCGTTCGCTAATTTCCTGACAGCTCTCTGTGCGCCTCGAGATGATGAAAATAACCAAAATGCCATCCAGATACTTAAGAAGACAGAAAAATCAAATTACCTTCAAAAGCAGGTCAAAAGCAGGCTTCCTGAGTCAGGCCTGATAAGGGCTGTTGCAACGGCGCAGCGAGAGCCGATAGATAGAACAGTCATAAGAGCATTGAATAGCGGCGTGGCGATATACTGGCAGAACATAAGGGGGCGAAGGCCGAATGCCTTAGATGAATTGAATGCACTCTATTTGAAATCACAGAGAGGCTCTTCAATCGATAACAATCAACTTTTACAGGTGATGGAATCATTGTCTCAGGCATCAAGGGCTGGAATATTGCTCATAATCGATGAGCTCGGGAAGAACCTTGAATTTTCAGCACAGAACCAGTCCATGGACGACCTTTACCTTCTTCAACAGATCGCTGAACTCCCCTCGAATCGGGACGGGTTCAACGTGTTCATATTCGGCTTGCTACATCAATCATTCATCGATTATGCACATGGAATAGCTTCGGCACAGAGAAACGAATGGGCGAAGATCCAGGGGAGATTTGAGGACATCCCTTTCATCGAAGCTCCGGATCGGATGATGCGGCTCATCGGTCAGGCGATCGACCAATCAACAGTCAGATCATTTAAGTCGCTGATAGGCCAGTGGGCGAAAAAGTGGCAAACCGCATTATCGGAGAACGAATTGCCGAATCATTTCTCTGAAAGCGACCTTGCATCGATCTATCCCCTTCATCCGCTTTCTGCTCTCATATTGCCTATACTTTGCACGAAATACTCGCAAAATGACCGGACTCTCTTCACCTTCCTTGCAAGTGGCGAACCTGATTCGTTTTCAACATTCCTCTCACAGGCGATTTTCGATGAAGAGAAGCTTTTGAGCTTCAAGCTTCATAAAGTATACGACTATTTCGTAGAATCAGCCGGAATGTCGATCTCAATAAGACCGCAATTCCAGAGGTGGGTTGAGATCCAATCCCGCCTAGCTGATGCAAGCCACCTAGATCATGATGTCCTACTGCTTCTTAAGACAATCGGACTGCTTAATCTCGTCTCGACGACGGGTTCTCTGAAAGCTTCCCGCAGGAATGTCGCACTTGCGATGTGCAATTCACCAGATGACAAGAGTGAACTTGAATATTGGGACAATCAGATAACAGAACTTTTGAAAAAGGGATTTTTGATCTGGAGAAAATGGATAGACGAGCTAAGGATATGGGAAGGTTCTGATTTTGATATCGAAAAGGAACTGTCAGAGCAAGCTGAGATGCTCATCATCTCTCTTGCCGATTTGCTAAACGGATATGCACCGTTAAGACCTCTTGTTGTCCAAAGACATAGCTATGAAACCGGGACATTGAGGTATTTCGAAAGGCTATATTACGATAATATCAAATCCCTTGAATCCCTTGAATGTCAGAGCAAGGATAGTGACGGGCTCATCTGCTATTGGGTCGGAAATGAAAGGGACATAAAGAAATTTGAGAAAATACCGGAAAAGACATCGGACGGCAAACCTACTCTGATCATCTGTGCATCTGAACTGAATGCGCTTCAGATCGCATGCCAAGAATACGTTGCTCTAAGAAACGTGGAAAAGAACGCAACGCAACTGCAGACTGACGGTGTCGCAAGGCGCGAGGTTAGCCAACGCATCCTTTACACGCGAAGGCTACTTAACGATGCATTGTCGAGATCTTTTGACATCTCTTCAGGCAAAATAAACTTCTATGGGCCTGAAGAGAAGATGACTTTCAAGAGCTGGGGCTCTTTTCAGAACTACCTGTCACATCTCTGCGATAATATCTATCACTATGGTCCTTATCTCTGGAATGAGCTGATCAACCGAAGAAAGCTCACCTCTCAGGGAGCATCAGCGAGAAATAAGCTGATTGTTGCAATGCTTGAGAATGTCGGTGAACCGAGACTGGGAATACTCGGAAATGGTCCTGAATACAGCATGTTCGAATCACTCCTAAGGCAGACCGGGCTGTATGTCGAATTAGAAGATGGTTGGGTTTTCTCAAAACCTCCGAGGAACAATGATGGCGTCTATCATATCTGGAAAGCGATAGAAGATTTCTGCAAAAAAGCAAAAT
The DNA here is from genome assembly GCA_964492995.1 of uncultured Desulfobacteraceae bacterium. Taxonomy (GTDB): domain Bacteria; phylum Desulfobacterota; class Desulfobacteria; order Desulfobacterales; family UBA11574; genus S5133MH16. The sequence continues at coordinate 10,381 of CAZBOB010000097.1, forward strand.
ACGAGCCAAAGAACATAAGCTACCTATATGACCTTCTCGAAGCCCCACCTTATGGTGCAAAGAAGGGCGTTATACCGGTTCTCTTGCTTGCGGTCCTGCTCTATCACAATGAGTACGTGAGCGTTTATATTGATGGAAGTTTTATCCCGGTGCTCGGTCCTGAACATTTCGAATTACTGGTAAAGAAGCCAGAAAGGTTTTCTGTGAAATATTTCGAAGTGTTAGGCTTGAGAGCTGAAATATTTCATGAACTAGGCAAGATTCTCTCTTCTGACAAGTCGAAGACTGACGTGAATCTCAGAAATGCGACGATCCTCAGCATCGTGAAACCCCTTGTCGGATTTATAAAAAGATTGCCTCAGTTCACCCTTACAACGAAAAGCCGAGCGACAGATGAGGCCAAGGCTGTTAGAAAGGCGCTTTATGAGGCAAAAGAGCCCGATGAGCTTCTCTTTTCAGCCCTTCCTCGGGCTTGTGGGCTTCCACCCATCACCGGCGATGAAGATGAAGACAGATCGCTTGTCAAAATTTTCAGGAAAAAATTGGTTCAAGCTCTAAGCTCGCTTCAGGTCGCTTATGACGACCTTCTCGGCCACTGCGAGAAGCTGATTAAGCGAGCATTTGCAATAAAGATAGATACGACTGAATTTCGGGGCAACCTCAGGTATAGGGCGATGAATCTTTCATCACAGGTGATAGAGCCACGCCTGAAAAGCTTCATACTCGCCTCATCCGACAAGGAATCTGACGATAGATCTTGGCTTGAATCATTATTGCTGATAATATCAAATAAGCCTCCGAAATCATGGACAGATGAGGATGCGATAATATACGAGAACAAACTCAGCGATATCGCAAGAAGGTTCATGAACCTTGAGGCACTGCAAAAAGAAATAGCGATCCCAAATGAAGAAGTCGATGTCAGAAGAATCACGGTCACTTACCCTGATGGGGATGAGATCCATCAGATGCTCTGGATCGATCGTGAAAAACAGGGAAATATAGACCGGATTGCTGACCATATAATCAACAATTACGATCTTAATGAAGATCCGAATCTCAAGCAGGCCGTCACAGCTGCTTTGATTGAAAAGATTTTTTATAAGCGAAGCAAAATCACCAAATCAAGCGGAAAGGAACATAAAAAGGAGCAAAAGTTTGGGTAATAAGAAAGTTCGCCACATTTTGGGTCTCTCAGGAGGCAAAGACAGCACTGCATTGGCCCTGTATCTAAAAGACAGAGTTCCTGATATCGAATATTTTTTCTGTGATACACATAAGGAATTACCTGAAACCTATGCCTACCTAAAAAAGCTCGAGATCTTGCTTGGAAAGAAAATCGCGTTTCTTGAATCTGAGAGAGGTTTTGATCATTGGCTTTCTGTATTTGGTGGTTTTCTACCATCCTTTCAATCAAGATGGTGTACAAGACAGCTCAAAATCATACCCCTTGAAAAATTCATTGGAGAAGACGAAACTATTAGCTACATCGCTATAAGAGCTGATGAAGATCGCGCTGGTTATATTTCTACTAAACCAAATATTAAACCTGTATTCCCTTTCATGAAAGAAGGTCTTGTAAAAAGGGACATATTAAGGATAATCGAAGAAAGCGGAATTGGAATGCCTGATTATTACAGCTGGCGTTCAAGATCGGGCTGTTATTTTTGCTTTTTTCAGCGAAAAATTGAATGGGTGAGGCTATCTGAGCTCCATCCTGATCTGTTCGAAAAAGCCGTCAAATATGAGCAGGGACACGTTGACGGCAGAAAATATTTCTGGAACCAGGAAGAATCGCTATTGAAACTGATAAACAGGAAAGATCAGATAATTGCAGACTACCAAAGGATGATGAAACTGAAAAAGAAGGTTCTTCCGAACAGGCCTCTTATTGAGGTTTTCGATTTCGCGCTTGATGATGAAGCTGAGGACTTCTGCTTTGTCTGCAATCTTTGATTCATATACCGTTAGATATAAAAAATTTTGATGACATACATTAATATCAAATAACAATGCATTCAGACAAAGTTCAAATCACAAACTTTCAATCACTAAGAGACCTCAAACCCATATATTTTTTACCAAACGACCCTTTCTCTGAAGAAGTTCTCGTCCCGACCTTCCGCATATCCGAGAAAGCGGATTGCATGATGGGCTTTTTCTCCAGCGAGGCATTATCGACTTTGGCCCCTGGCCTTGCAGCTTTTATCAATTACTCAAAATTTAGTTTCAGGTTGATAATCAGTCCTTTCCTGCGTCCGGAGGATCTCGAAGCTATTGAGAATGGCTTCCGTTCTCCAGAGGAAGTCGCAAAAGATCTCATTGAATCATTCGTCATCACAAAAGATTTGTTGAAGCAGCACACCCTTAAATGTTTCTCTTATCTACTTCGTGTCGGTCGAATAGAAATAAAGATCGCATTGATGAAACGTGCCTTGTTCCATCCCAAAGTGTGGATTTTTGAGAATGGTGATGATACAATAGCCGCACATGGCTCAAGCAATATAACTCTCTCAGGGATCAAGCATAATTTCGAGCAGATCAGTGTTTCCAGATCTTGGATAGATTCAATCCAGAAGTACATAATAGATAAATTCCGCAACCAATTCGATCGTCTCTGGGATAATGAAGAACATGGCTGCTTTGTGATTTCAATACCTGAGGCATTAAAGAAACAGATTCTTAAATCCTATCCTTCAGAGCATCCCCCGACTGAGTCTGAATATCTATCTTTAAATTGCAGAGCAATAGAAAAAATTAGCGAGAATTCACATGTTAAAGAAATACAAAAAGAATGGAGCAAGCTTAATTTTATTATACCGCAATGGATAAAATATGAGTCTGGCCCATTCAAGCACCAGGGGCAGGCTGTGGAAGCTTGGTGTTCGTCTAATTTTCGTGGTGTTCTGGAGATGGCCACAGGTTCTGGCAAGACAATCACCGCGATGATCTCTGCGTTTAAAGCCTACCAAGAAAACAAGCCGCTTCTAATCGTAGTTGCAGTACCATACATACCGCTTATTAATCAATGGTGCGGTGAGATAGCTCAGTTTAATGTTAAGACCACAAATATAGCTGAAGCCTTCAATGCCGCAGAGCGTATAAGATCGATTAACCAGGTCAAAAGGCGGTTAAGGACCAGAATCTCGAAAGTGGAGGCAATCGTGGTCACTCACGTCACTCTGTGTTCAGAGGATTTCTTTAACGCGATTTCATCATTTGAATGCCCACGCCTCTTGATAGCCGATGAAGCCCATAACCTCGGAAGACCAGCTTTTATAAACAATCCACCTGAATATTATGAGTTCCGTCTTGGACTATCTGCAACACCTGTAAGACAGTATGATGAAGAAGGAACTGGGGCAATATTTGATTTTTTCGGTCCTGTCGTTTTTCGATTTAGTTTAAAAGAGGCGATTGGGAAGTGCCTCGTTGAGTATGATTACCATGTCTATCCCTGCCATCTGTCAAAGAGCGAAATGGACAAGTGGTATGATCTGACTGAAAAGATCAAGAAGAATGCATGGAGAAAGGAAGATGGAAAACCGGATGATTACCTGGCAAAACTCTATCGTGACAGGCGCGAATTGCTTGAAACCATCGAAAGTAAGGTCTCTATCTTAGCATCGCTTCTCGATGGACTGGATCTCAAAGGCCTCAGATACACCTTGATTTATACATCAGATAAGGAGCCTGAACAATTAGAAAAGATAAACCGCCTGCTGAGAGATAGAGGCGTGCTTTTCCACCAGCTCACGGCAGAAGAGACGTCCAATCATGACAAAACGAGACATATCATTCAATCTTTCCAACAAGGGGAGATACAGGTCCTGACAGCGAAACGTGTCCTTGATGAGGGCGTAAACATACCGCAGATCTGCCAGGCATTCATCCTTGCAAGTACAACTGTCGAGAGGC
>CAZBOB010000098.1:0-14210 GCA_964492995.1 uncultured Desulfobacteraceae bacterium
AAAAAAAATGGAGCGGGAAACGGGATTTGAACCCGCGACTTCGACCTTGGCAAGGTCGCACTCTACCACTGAGTTATTCCCGCTCAACGATATAGGTTTCATAAATATATTTTCCGATTTTGTCAAGAAAAAATTATTTCTTAAGAAGACTTCTGGACTTTATAAAATAGTCCGCACCTGACCAGACAGTCAATATCAAAGCCAGCCATAAAAAAATGATCCCTATTGCATGGAAATCGATCGTAAGATATTGAAAGTGTATTAAAAGCGGAATGATGGCGGCAATTTGAAATCCGGTTTTGTATTTTCCAAGACTGGATGCGGAAATGTCTTGCCCCTTATTGGCAATAATACTTCTCAAGCCGGTCACTGCGATCTCCCGCCCTATAATTATGCAAACAATCCAGGCTGGTATCCACCCGAGAGAAGTAAGCATAATAAAAGACGTAGAAACCAGAACCTTGTCCGCAACAGGATCCATAACCTTCCCGAAGTTAGACACCAATCCTCTTTGCCTTGCAAAAAACCCGTCCAAAAAATCGGTAATGGCAGCCGCGGTGAAAATCAGTGCAGCGATGAATGTACAAAATCTGCTTGGAAACATAAGCAAAATCACAATCAGCGGTACCGCAGCAACACGAAACAGAGTCAAACTGTTGGGATGGCTCAATATATTTTTTATCTGCCCGCCGGGAAACATTGTTTTGATTAAGTTCCTACTTTTTTGTCTTTTCCCAGTCGTCAAGGAACGCCTTAAGACCTTTATCGGTCATAGGATGGGCAGCCAGCTTGCCGAGGACACTAAAAGGGATCGTTGCTATGTCCGCCCCCATTAACGCCGATTCCAGCACATGAAGCGGGTTACGTATACTGGCTACGATAATTTCGGTATCAAATGCGTAGTTACTGTAAATTTCAACAATCTGCTCCACGAGCAAAAGACCTTCCTGGGACAGATCATCAAGGCGACCGATAAATGGGCTTATATAAGTAGCCCCAGCCTTTGCAGCCATTAGGGCCTGCAGTGGTGAGAAGGCCAACGTTACATTTATCTTAATCCCCTCTTCCGCAAGTCTGCGTGTCGCTTTTAAGCCATCTACGATCATGGGTATCTTCACCACAATATTATCGTGGATCTTTGCCAGATGACGGGCTTCCTTAATCATACCCTCAGTATCGGTACTAATAACCTCGGCACTGATGGGACCGTCAACTATTTGACAAATATCTTTTATAATATCTTCAAAATCCCGGCCCTCCTTTGCAATAAGACTTGGATTGGTTGTAACACCGTCAACCATACCCATACTGTGTGCTTCCCTTATTTCGTCTATGTTAGCAGTGTCGATAAAAAATTTCATCGGGTTAAACCTCCTGTATGATAAATTGGCCTAAAATTTTTGAAATTTATGCTTGTTATGGTGTTTTTTTTTTAATATTTTTTAAGATCGGCTTGTCCAGGTTAATTTCTATTTTTTTGAATGCTTTTCCACAAATTTATCCCTGCATTCTTTGCAGCAAAAATACAAATCCTTCCCATCAATTCTCAAATGCACACCGTCTTTTTTAGGGAAATATATTTCACAAAAAGGATCTTTGATCATGACGTCATCGATCTCGCCGGCGGTTTTGTTAAATACCGTTTTTTGTGGTGATCTGCCTTGAAGCATCCAGGATTTCAGAACCCTGTAGCAAAGGTATATAATGCCCAATAAGATTAATAATCGCATGGATACTCAATGACCCTTTGTTTATTTTCATCCAGAATATCCAACAGATATTGCATATCCTTTTTTAAAACAGGATGGACGATTTTTGGATCTATATCACAAATAGGCTGTAATACAAAACGTCTTTTATGCATCCTGGGATGAGGGATGACCAGTCTGGATGAATTTTTCACCAAATCATCATATAAAATAATGTCCAGGTCGAGAATCCGAGGACCAAACCGTATAGGGCCATACACCCGTCCTGAATCGCTCTCGATTGACTTAAGTTCATCTAACAGCTGAAAGGGATCGAGGTTGGTTTCAATCTTTACTACCGAATTGATGAACCAGTCCTGGTCTTTGTAATCGACAGGTTCGGTTTTGTAAAATCGCGACCAATTCTTCAACACTGTTTTTTTGGGTCTTGTCAGGGCAGCGATACCATTCTTACAGTTTAAAAGCTTATTCCCCATGTTGGACCCTGCACCGATGTATGCGGTATGAATTCCCATTAACGTCTCGGCATGTAACTTCTCAATAAGTTCTGGTATATTAAATGATCATATTGACCCGGCTCCATAATTTATTGAGATGTTACCTTGGAATTTCTTAACTTATTGAAATCATAGATTTTTATAACGGCAACCTATTTGTGCCATCGGAATGGAATGCTGGGATATTGGGGCGAAACTCCTAAGTTTCAATCGTCTTTCAATGCATCTTCCCAGAGCTGAGCCTTGTAAATAATGCGCGCATCACCTTCAAGATAAATGTCGTGATATTTGCCGTCATTTTCTTGATAAAAGATGTTTAGATATCCACCGCTTCGTGTCTGAACAGTTACCGGGGAGGTTAACTTTTTTTTACAAGCCATGACAATCGCACTGGCAATCGCCCCCGTACCGCATGCCAGAGTTTCATCTTCAACACCCCGCTCATATGTCCGAATTGCGATGATGTTGTCTTTTAAATGACACACGAAATTTGCATTTGTACCGGCAGGAGCAAACCTGTCGTTAAACCGTATCTCCCGGCCTACTTTAACAACTTCAACCGTGTCGATACTGTCTTCCACAATTACCGCATGGGGAACACCGGTGTTGACACTGGATATGGAAAGTGAGCTGTTTTTAAGTTCAATGGTATAATCCATTTTAAGATCAAACGGGTCAGTCATTTTTACTTTAACACACTCGCCGGCAACACGGGCTTGAATAATACCGGCTTGGGTTTCAAATGACATGTCCGGTCCTGCAATACCATTTAAATATGCATAGCGTGCAACACACCTGGCGCCGTTTCCACACATCTCCGCAACACTGCCGTCAGAATTATAAAAGCGCCACTTGAAATCCGCAGCATCAGTGTTTTCCACAAGTATAAAGCCGTCAGCACCGACTGACATTTTTCTACGGCATGCTTTGGCGATAAAATTTGGCAGATCGATTTCATCGAAAATTTTATTACGGTTGTCAACGATTATAAAATCATTGCCGCTTCCGCTCATCTTGTAAAAATCAATTTTTTTCATAATTCCTGATCCGGATAAACCGGAAAAGTTACAAGTGAGCTAAAATTTGAAGTGAGCTAAAGTTAAGGAGTCGCTACGCTCCAGCTTTTATACAAATTGGCAGTATTCCTTAACTTTAGGCACTTTAGGTCACTTTAGGCACTTCACACTTAATTGGCTAAGCATTTTTTTTGCCACAAAAAGCACAAAATTCACAATTAAGAAACTAAGGTAAGGGGTTACATTTTTTAATCATCAAGAAACGGTGGAACCGATTCACCATCAACAAGATCCTCGTAAATCTCGCGAGCCCTGATAACATGAAACCGGTCACCTCTTACCATCACTTCAGCCGCCCTTGGCCGGGAACAGTAATTGGACGACATGGTAAAACCATACGCACCTGCACTCATCACCGCAAGGAGATCGCCTCTTTTTACATCGGGAACCTTGCGATCTATTGCCAGAAAATCTCCGCTCTCGCAAATCGGACCCACAACGTCTGCCGTTATCAGCTTATTCTCTGTGCTTACAACCGGCTCTATGGCATGAAAAGCGTCGTAAAGTGTGGGTCGCAACAGATCGTTCATACCTGCATCAGCAATAACGAACTCTTTGACTTGTCCCGACTTTCTAAAAAGAATCCTGCTGACCAGTATTCCGGCATTTCCTACGATAACTCTTCCGGGTTCCAGAATAAGCTGAAGATGCGAGCCTTTGAGAGAATCCACAATCGCCCCGGCATATTCACGGGGATGGGGCGGGGATTCATCATTATAGGTTATTCCAAGACCGCCACCCATATCTATGTATTTGATTTCGATTCCAATTTGCCTGAGTTCATTTATCAGTTTTTTTAAGCTTTCCAGAGCTTCTATAAAAGGTTTTGATTCTGTAATTTGTGATCCTATATGGCAATCGATGCCTACTATTTTGATGTTCTTTAGCTTGCTTGCGACCTTGTACCCCTCAATAGCACTCTCCATATCAATGCCGAATTTGTTTTTTTTCAAACCGGTTGAGATATACGGATGAGTTTTTGGGTCAACGTCGGGGTTTACCCGAATGGCCACAGGTGCTTTTGTTCTTAAAAAACCCGCTCTTTTGTCTATAAGTTCAAGTTCTTCAAGCGACTCTACATTGAACATTAAAATGCCTGCTTCAAGAGCATAGTCGATTTCGTCGATTCGCTTTCCCACTCCGGAATAGACGATTCTATCCGGAGAGAAACCCGCGTTTAACCCACGATACAGTTCTCCACCTGAGACAATATCGAGCCCGCTGCCAAGGCTTTCAAACAGTTTTAAAATAGCAAGGTTCGTATTGGCCTTTGCAGAAAAACATACAAGCCTTTCTAAACCCTCAAAAGCCTCGTTAAAAATAAGAAAATGGCGTTTTAACGTGGCATGGCTGTATAAATAAAAAGGAGTGCCAACCTTTTCGGCAATCCCACGGATCGGGACATCTTCACAATATAATTCATTATTCCGGTAAACAAAATGATGCATTACATTACCTTAAACAAACAAAATTTATAATTGAATGGGGTTTTTCATGAGCGGGCGGCCTGGGGGGTCCCTTCTTGCCACATGCTGAAAAATTAAAGACAATCAAAATAACAATTGAACATATTAAAATAATATATTTTTTAGAATTTTTTTTCCCCATCAACAGATTAACCCTCCATCTTCACGGCAAGGTCCTTTTCAGCCTTTTTTATGGCAGCCTCTACGTTTTTTAACGCCGTCCCGCCGAAAGATTTTCGCCGGTTTATCATCTGTTCAATAGTTAAAATATCAAAGATTTCCTTTTTGATATGGGAAGAAAAGGATTTCAACTCTTTCAAGGAAAGTTCATGAAGCTCCTTTTTTTTGTTCGACGCATAGGCAACCGCCTTCCCCACGCACTCGTGGGCCTGTCTAAATGCCATGCCTTTTGTTACAAGATAATCCGCCATATCGGTTGCATTTAAAAATCCCGTGGATGTGGCACGCCCCATCGCTTCTTTGTTAATTTTCAGCTTGGGAAGCATTTTTATGTAAATCTCTAAACATTCTGTCAATATATCCACCGTGCTGAACAGTGCGGTTTTATCCTCCTGCATGTCCCGGTTATAAGACAACGGCAATGATTTCATGACCGATAAAAGGGAAATTAAATCCCCGAAAACACGGCCGGTTTTCCCTCGTACAAGTTCAGGTACATCGGGATTCTTTTTTTGAGGCATAATACTGCTGCCGGTGGCAAAGGAATCCGGGAGTTCAATGAAACCGAATTCCGATGAAGACCACAGAATTAACTCTTCTGACATACGGCTCAAATGAACCATGCAAATACTCGCCGCTGAGAGAAATTCGATGATAAAATCCCTGTCTGAGACTGCATCTATGCTGTTTGCCGATATTTCCGGAAAATCAAGAATACCGGCGACATACTCCCTGTCAATTGGATATGTTGTTCCGGCAAGGGCGGCACTTCCAAGCGGCATCACATTTATGCGTTTCAAACAATCACTGAACCTCTCGGCGTCTCTAGAAAACATTTCATAATAGGCCATCAAATGGTGGGACAAAAGAATCGGCTGAGCTCTTTGCAAATGAGTGTATCCAGGCAAAACAACATCAATATGGATTTTAGCAAGATCGACGATAACCTTTTGGAGCATAAAAAGCCGATTTATTGTATATAACGTCTCATCCCTCAAATACATCCTTACATCCAGAACCACCTGGTCGTTTCGGCTTCTTGCGGTATGAAGCTTCTGGGCGACTTTTCCCACTTTCTCGACAAGCCTGGCTTCAATATGCATATGGATATCTTCCAAGCTTTTATCAAACTGAAAATCTCCCCGATCCAACTCTCTTTTTATCACGCCAAGACCTTCTATCAACGATTGAGCATCCTCTTCGGAAATAATAGATGTTTTGGCAAGCATACGACAATGGGCAATACTTCCTTGAATATCATAGGAATAAAGCCTTTTATCTATATCGATCGATGACGTAAAGTCTTCAACGATTCTATCTGTCTTTTCCGAAAACCTGCCGTTCCAGAGCTTTTTAGCCATATAATCCTCAACTGTTTTTTTTCATCATCTTCTGAATACGCAGTCTTAATGCATTTAGACGTATAAAGCCTTCGGCATCTTTCTGGCTGTATACACTGTCATCCTCAAAAGTCGCAAAATCTTTGCTGTAAATCGATTCATCGGATTTACGTCCCAGGACACGGCAGTTCCCCTTATAAAGCTCAAGTCGTACAACCCCGGAGACATTCATCTGGGTTCGATCGACCATATCCTGTAGGAGTTTCATCTCGGGTGAAAACCAGAAGCCGTAATACACAAGCTCCGAATATTTTGGAATTAAAGAGTCCCTCAGATGCATGACTTCCCTGTCCATTGTGATCGATTCAATCGCCATATGGGCAGCCCTCAACACCGTGCCGCCGGGAGTTTCATAAACACCGCGGGATTTCATACCGACAAAACGGTTCTCGACAATATCGACCCTGCCGATGCCGTTACGTCCCCCTACCCTGTTTAGCTCTTTGAGGAGTTCTGCCGGGGACATGTTTTTATCGTTTATGGCCACAGGATCACCCTGTTTAAACGTTATTTCGATAATTTCAGCCTGGTCCGGCGCATCCTGGGGTGAAACCGTCATGCTGAACATGTCGTCAGGCGGCTGTCTCCAGGGATCCTCAAGTAGACCCCCTTCAAAACTTATGTGAAGTAGATTTCCGTCGGTACTGTATGGTTTTGCACGGGTTGTCGGCACCTTGATACCGTGCTGTTCGGCAAACGCCATCAAAGCACTTCGCGAGTTAAGCTCCCACTCACGCCAGGGAGCAATGATCCTTATATTCGGATCTATTGCATAATAGCTGAGTTCAAACCTCACCTGGTCATTTCCCTTTCCGGTGGCACCATGGCTTACAGCATCCGCCCCCTCAATCCGGGCAATCTCCATCTGCCGTTTTGCAATCAGGGGCCTGGCAAGAGAAGTGCCCAGAAGATACTGTCCCTCATATATAGCATTTGCCCGAAACGAAGGGAAAACATAATTTTTTACAAAGGTTTCTTTTAAATCATCTATATAAACCTTGGTTGCCCCCGTTTTTAAGGCGTTTTCCTCTATCTGATTCAGATCATCCCCCTGACCGATATCTGCAGAAAATGCTACAACGTCACAACGGTAAGTTTGGATCAGCCATTTTAAAATCACGGATGTATCCAGGCCGCCGGAATATGCCAGAACCACCTTGTTAACGGTATGAGACACGAGCTTCTCCTTTTACCCGGTTTTAACCGGACAACCCTGAAATAACAAATCACAAGCATCAAATCTCAAATAAATTCCAAACTACATTCAGATTTTACGTTTTAATAAAACATCAAGTATAGCCTTATGCATGTGGAGTTTGTTTTCAGCTTGATCCCAGACAACGGATTTCGGGCCTTCCAGCACATTTTCGCTGATCTCCTCACCTCTGTGCGCCGGGAGGCAATGCATTACGATAACGTCTTTGTCCGCATTTTTTAAAAGCGCTTGATCTACCTGAAACCCCTCGAACACCTGCTTCCGTTTGCCCTGTTCACTCTCCTGCCCCATGCTGGCCCAAACATCGGTATAGATTACATCGGCATTTTTTACCGCTTCAACAGGATTCGAGGTTACACTAATTTTTCCAACCCCTATCTCAAGAGCCCTTTCCATTACATCCTTACGAGGGAAATATTCGTCCGGACACGCTAAAACAAGGTTCAAATCCAGAGTAGCCGCGGCATTCAGCCATGAATGGGCCACATTATTTCCGTCTCCGACCCAGGCTATCCTGATATCCTTATAATCCCCCTTAATCTCTTTTACCGTCATAATATCACTTAATACCTGGCACGGATGAAATAGATCGGTCAGGGCATTTATGACCGGAATGTCAGTAAATTCGGCGAACTCTTCTAACAAATCCTGTGAATAGGTCCGAATCGCCAAACCGTCCAGGTATCTTGAAAGTACCCTGGCGGTGTCTCGAACCGGTTCGTTTCGTGCAATCTGTGTGTCCTTGGCGCTTATGAAAATCGGCGTCCCGCCGAGCTGGACCATCGCCGCTTCAAAGGAAATGCGTGTGCGGGTAGAAGGTTTGTCGAAAATAAGACCCAGGGTTTTACCGGCAAGGGACTTGTCTGCAATCCCGTTTTTATACCTTTTTTTTAGTTCAATCGCCCGTTCAAAAAGGATTTCAAAATCCTCTCGGGTAAGATCAGTAAGTGTCAAAATGTCTTTTTTCAATGTTACCTCACCGTCTGATTGAATATTTTCAATCTAAAATCTCATCCAGGCATGCCACGAGAGCGTCAATCTCTTCTTTTTCTATGGTAAGCGGTGGAATAAACCGTAAAATATTCCCCTGGATGCAGTTTATCAGAAACCCTTTTTCCATGCACGAAGCAACAATCTGATCTCCCTCTATTTTTAGCTTCATACCCAAAAGCAGACCCATACCGCGAACATCCTCTATCAATTCATGCCTGTTTTTCAACCATGAAAGCCTTTCCTTAAAATAAGCTCCTATTTTTATGCAATGATCGATTATATTTTCTTCTAAAAGCACCCTGACAACTTCAAGTGACGCCGAGGTGACAACCGGGGTGCCGCCAAATGTCGAAGCATGTGATCCCGGCCCGAAGGCATCGGCAACTTCTTCTCTGGCCAGCATGGCCCCTATGGGCAATCCATTGGCCAGGGCCTTGGCCAGGGTCATTATATCCGGCGCTATACCGAAATGTTCGTAGGCAAAAAATTTGCCGGTACGTCCGATCCCCGTCTGTATTTCATCAAAAATTAAAAGAATGCCGGCTTCGTCACAAACCTGCCTTACGGCCTCAAGGTACCCGGGATCAGGACAGCGAACCCCGCCTTCACCCTGGATCGGTTCTATTAAGACGGCGCATGTGGATGGTCCGATTTTGCTGCGCAATGCGTTAATGTCATTAAAAGGCACACAGTCAAAGCCTTCAAGCACGGGTTCAAATCCTTGTTTTATCTTATCCTGTCCGGTTGCGGAAAGGGTGGCCATGGTCCGTCCATGAAATGAATGCTCCATGGAAATTATTCTGTATTTCCCGCTTTCCCCTTTTTCCTTGAAATATTTTCTGGCCAGCTTAATGGCGGCCTCATTTGCTTCGGCTCCGCTATTACAGAAAAATACCCGGTCGGCAAAGCTGTTTTCAGTAAGCCGGTACGCCAGCTCTACCTGTGGAATTGTATAATAAAGGTTCGACACATGAAAAAGGGTATTCGCCTGCACGGAAAGCGCTTTTGAAACCCCTGGATGTGCATGGCCGAGATTGCATACGGCAATACCGGCAACAAAATCGGTATATTTTTTGCCATCTGTATCCCAAAGCGTGCATCCTTTGCCTTTTGCGACGACAATGGGAAATCTTTTATAGGTTTTTGCTATAACCTGATCTGCTTTTTTTATTATCTCTTGGGTCATTTTTAGACCTTTCCATCAATCATATGGTTACCTCTGTACCGATCCCCTTATCGGTAAAAAGCTCGAGTAATAAGGCATGGCGCTTTTTGCCGTTTATAATGTGAACCTTTTTAACTCCGTTTTTCAGTGCCTCTAAGGCACATTCGATTTTAGGGATCATTCCTCCTGAAATGGTTTTTTCTTCCACCATCTGATTGATGTTCTCCGCGCTAATTGACGATATGAGCGACCCTGAAGAATCGAGGACTCCATCTACATCTGTTAACAAAATAAGTCGACCTGCTGAAAGGGCTATGGCAATACTGCTTGCAACGAGGTCTGCATTTATGTTGTATGTTTCGCCGGAATCCCCGGCGCCGATCGGTGCGATAATAGGAATAAAATCCTGTTTGGTCAGCGTATTGATGATACTCGGGTTGACATGGGTAACCTCACCCACCAGGCCCGGATCGATGATCTCCGGCGGCTTATCGTCACCCTCCTGGTGAACGATATGGAGCTTCCTGGCACGAATAAGTCCTCCGTCCTTACCGCTCAAACCCACCGCCTTACCCCCCTGCTGATTGATCTGAGCAACGATCCCCTTGTTTACTTTGCCCCCTAAAACCATCTCCACAACGTCCATCGTCGCCTCATCCGTAAGACGCATCCCTTTTACAAATCTGGAATCCATACCCATGCGGTCAAGAACCAAGTTGATCTGCGGGCCACCTCCGTGAACAATAACCGGATTCAGTCCCGTAAACTTCATTAAAGTAATATCCCGGGCAAAATCCTCCTTCAACTGCTCGTCGACCATGGCATGGCCCCCGTACTTTACCACCAGGGTCATACCGTAAAAACGGCGAATATACGGCAACGCCTCAACCAGTATGTCGGCAACATTCGAGTTCATTTTTTTTATCTTTTTTCCCTTTATTTACAAAATATACCTGCTGAGATCCTCGTCATCTTTGATATCCTTTAATTTGTCTTCCACATACTTTTTATCGATGACTATTTTCTTTTCCCGCATATCCGGTGCTTCAAAAAGTATGTCTTCCAGCATGCACTCCATAAGGGTGTAAAGCCTCCGGGCACCGATGTTCTCGGTCATATTGTTAACTTCTTCAGCTATCCTTGCTATTTCTTCAATAGCTTCATCCTCAAAAACAACATCAACACCTTCGGTCTTTAAAAGAGACACATATTGAAGGATTAGAGCATTCTTGGGCTCTGTCAGTATCCTTACAAACTCCTTCTGACCCAAAGCGTCCAGTTCCACCCTTATGGGAAACCGGCCCTGGAGCTCCGGAATTAAATCCGAAGGCTTGACGGTATGAAAAGCCCCGGCAGCAATGAAAAGGATATTGTCGGTCTTGACCGGACCGTATTTTGTTGAAACAGTGCTCCCTTCTATAACCGGGAGAAGATCCCTCTGAACGCCTTCCCTGGACACGTCGGGACCATGGGTGCCGTCTTTTCCGGCAATTTTATCAATTTCATCAAGAAAAATGATTCCTGATTGCTCGACTTTTTTTATGGCCTCTTTTACCACCTTGTCCATATCTACCAGGTTCTGAGCCTCTTCGGCCGCGAGCATCTCCATGGCTTCGGGTACTTTCACCTTACGACGCTTTGTACTTTTAGGAAGAAGACCGCCGATCATATCTTTAAAATTAATCCCCATCTCCTCCATGCCCACGTTGGAGAAAATTTCAACCATAGGCATGGTTCGGTCTGACACGTCAAGATCAACGTATCGATTATCTAGTTTTCCCTGGCGAAGCATTTTTCGAAGCTTTTCCCTTGTGGGGGAAGATTCATCGCTTTTATATGTTACAAGTTCAAACTGTGTCTCTTTTGAATCTCCACGCTTCTGTGTCGGCTGCATTCCTCCTTTTGGAAGCAAAAGATCGAGCATTCTCTCTTCGGCAATCTGACATCCTTTTTCTTTTACGGCCTCCTGTTCCTTTGATTTAAGTCCATTGACCGTAAGTTCGAGAAGATCTCTTACCATAGATTCAACGTCCCGCCCCACATATCCTACTTCCGTAAACTTGGAAGCCTCAACCTTAGTAAATGGAGAATCGGTTAAATTTGAAAGCCTCCTCGCTATCTCTGTCTTACCTACACCGGTGGGACCGATAAGGATGATGTTCTTGGGGACAATTTCATCACGAAGATCTTCCGGCACCTGCTGCCTGCGCCAACGATTCCTTAAAGCAATGGCAACAGAACGTTTTGCCCGATGCTGGCCAATTATATACTTATCAAGTTCTTGAACGATTTCGTTTGGTTTTAGACTGCTCATTTTTTGTTAACTACCTGTTTATGGATATTTTGTTATTCATCTCGTGTCATTGACCATTCCTTATGGGTTATTGATCCATTTTACTTGCTGTTTTTACAACTCTTCAATCGTAATAGTGTCATTTGTAAATACGCATAGGGAACCCGCTATTTTCATTGCCTCTTTAACAATATCAACCGCATCCATATCCGTATTCCTCATCATGGCTTTTGCCGCCGCCTGGGCTCCGATGCCCCCGGACCCTATACCCATGAGGTCTTCGTCCGGCTCAATCACATCACCGTTTCCTGAGATAAGAAACATGTTTTTATCGTCCACCGCAATCATAATAGCTTCCAGACGCCTCAAATACTTGTCGGTACGCCAGTCCCGTGCCAGTTCAACGGCACTGCGAGTCAGGTTTCCATTATATCGCTCGAGCTTTTTTTCCAGGCGTTCGGAAAGATTTAAGGCATCGGCAGTGGCGCCGGCAAATCCCACGATTATCCTGTCATTGTAAATCCTTCTGACTTTTTTTGCTCGATGTTTTATAACGGTATTATTCAATGTAACCTGGCCGTCACTGGCTACAGCCGCTTTGCCCTTATGTCTGACGGCAAGAATTGTTGTGCCATGAAATTTCATCGTTTTATTTTTTCCCTGTCTTGAGACCTTTGAAAAATGTCCAATTTTGTACAAGGCCAAGAAAGCCGAAAATTTTAACCACCCCAGTACGATCTGCCGGACCTACGGGGCAGGCAGACATACATTGAGTATTTCGAGGATTAAAATTTGAGACTGACGCCGGCATTGGGCAAAAGGGGGCGTTTTGCAAAGGTCTCACGTTATCGTCGTGGATGCGCTTTGTCATAGGTTTCCATTAATCTGTCGATACTTACATGAGTATATTTCTGGGTCGTAGAAAGGCTTTTATGGCCCAACAGCTCTTGCACCACCCTCAAATCCGCCCCTGCATCGAGTAAGTGGGTTGCAAATGAATGACGCATGGAATGTGGGGAAACAGGTATTAACAATCCGCATTCTTTTGCTGTCTTTTCCAGAATACGTGCGATCGAACGGGTCGTAAGGCGACCATTGTTTTTGTTTAAAAAGAGGGGCGTATTTTCGTCGGTGCGTATGCCGGCTTCGATTTGCAACCTTTTTCTGTAATCGGAAATAGCAGTTAAAGCCTTTTTGCCGACAGGCACAATCCGTTCCTTGTTCCCTTTTCCAAGCACACGAATCACTTGCTTTGAAAAATATACATCAAACACATTCATACCGGCAAGCTCTGAAACACGTATGCCGCTCGAATAAAGGGTTTCAAAAATTGCACGGCTCCTCAAACCAAAAAGTGTATCTGTCCTTATTGAATCGAGCAACCTGAAAATGTCATCAACAGGAAGGTAGACGGGAATCGTTTTTTTCTGTTTTGGCGTCAAAATTGAATCCAACGGATTGTCCAGAATAACACCACGTTTGACGAGGTATCTGAAAAAAGAACGAATGGCTGAAAGCTTACGCGCTATGGTAACCTTTTTGTTCTTTTTGTGTAAAAACCCCAGATAACCCCTTATCATCAACCCATCGATGTGATCTGCACTGAAATTATTTATAGAATTTTGGTTCTTCTTCCCTGAAAAGCGTTCTTTATAAATAAATGATACAAACTCTTTGAGGTCGTGAGAGTAAGCACGGCAGGTATTCGCAGAATATGCCTTTTCAGAGGAAAGGGACTCGATGAAAAATTCTATCTGTTTCTTCAAAGAAAGTGAAATCATCAAAATCAAGCTGCTCTACGGGTCTTTTTTTTCAGTTTGGTAAGGCGGCGTCTGTAAATTTTCGCCATTTTATTATCATTATTGCTGAGAGCGACTTCTCGATCCGCCTTCAGCGCCTTCATCTTTTTTTTAATTTCCCGGACTGAGGAATCAGTCTTTTTCGTTAAATCTTCTTTTATCCCTCTCGCCTTTTTTATTGCGTTGATGAGCTCGGCCTTGTTCATCCCATAAACACCTGTTATTTCAGGTATTTGTTTGCCAACCCCCCTCAATTCCTTGGCCGTCATTTTCTCCAGCGGTTTTTCTTTTATCTCCTTTTTCTTTTTACCCATGTTCTAAAAATCTCCTTTTCTTGCATCATTTTAGCTTTATAAAATAACGAGGCCGACACCGCATTCAGGTGATCCGGTTTTTAGCGGGTCACTGTCTGAGAC
>CAZBOB010000099.1:0-14206 GCA_964492995.1 uncultured Desulfobacteraceae bacterium
ATGAAACAGCTTTAAAATCTCAGGAATGGATCGGCCGTTTCCCGTAACCGTGATATCCAGACCTTTGCCATTTATGGGATCTCTTGCAGCTCCCTCAATAATGACCGTTGAACCCGCAATACTGGATGTCAGCTTGACCGGCCATACTTTATCAGGATCGGTCAAGGCGGTCAGTGAGCCCAAGGTTGCGTTAACCTGGAAAGGATTACTGTTGTATCCTCCGTTGAGCTTCAAAGCAACAGTCCCGTCAGGGTCCGCAGAGGCCGTTGCGCTTTCCAGAATCACCGTATAGGTCCGGCCGGATTGTCCGCCGTTATATGTAAAACGACCCTTTTCGATTCGAATTTCATTGAAGGTTAGCGCAGACAAAATTGATTTGCCATGTGCGGGTGCTTTTTCTACCGATTTTGCAGCCTCCCTCTTTTTTACGGTTTCAAACTCAAGGTTTGATTTCCCGGCCCTGTTGGTCTCAATCAGAATATCGGGCTCGATCAGAATCAACCGTTTGACAAGGATAATCCTTCTGATCAGCGGAAGGACAGCCACCTGAACTTCTAATCGCCTGATTTTGGCCAACTCAGGCCGTGAACCCCATGACACATTCCGGAAGCTCACATCCTCTATAACCAGGGTCGGATTTAAGCCGATTTCAAGCTCCAGGTTACCTTTCAGAGAAAGCTCACGACCGGTGGTATCCTTGACCATCCGGGCAATTTGAGGTTTTAAATCGTTGAAGTCATAGATAGACAGAATCGCAAATATCCCTACGATCAACGCAACAATAAGAAAAACAGCAATACCAAATATCCATTTCCATCGCATGAATAGTTTGCTCCTCGAACCCGCATTTTTCATAACTAATTTAACGTCTCGGAAATTCTATAACATCTTGCAAATAATAGTTTTTTAATGAAAACCTATTTATGCCATCCGAATGGAAGAATGGAATGCTGGAATGCTGGAATATTGGGGATAAGGGCGGAAATAAACCATTTTAATTGTAAAAAGCTCCTTTAAACCCATCATTCCATTACTCCATCATTTTTACCCAGTGAAACTTTTTTCTATTTCACCGGGGCCATTATTCCAATTGGGGCGAAGCCCCTAAGTTCAATAATGTAGTAAAACCCGGTTCAAATACGTATCGTAAAGATTCTCATTAATTTTCATGCAAGATCCAGGTAATAAGTTTACCGGCTAAATTTCGATCTGGATAGTTTCCACCAAAACCTTTGTGGTTCCTTTTTTATAAAATCCAAGTCTTTTAGCTGCACCGGCGCTAAGGTCGATAATTCTGCCTTTTACAAAAGGACCCCGATCATTTACTCGAACAATGATCATTCGATTATTTTCCAGATTGGTGACCTTAACGTATGTCGGCAGCGGCAAATATTTATGAGCGGCATTAAGTCCTTTGGGATCAAAAGCTTCGCCATTGGCCGTCATATGCCCTCCTTTTTGCCGAAGCGTCTCATATCCGTACCAAGAAGCCATCCCTTTTTGCCGGTATTTATTGGCTTCTTTTACAGACATGGGCACATACCTTTTACCTTTGACCACATAAGGTGCTTTCTTGACACGACCCTTTCGAATCGCATCTTTTGGAGGTAAATTGTCGATAGATTCAATATCTCCATGTGTTAACGGCCAGCTTAAGGGGGCCATGACTACGACAAAACTAAATTTGCCTATTTTATATACTACTTTTCCAACACCTTTTGTTACTTTATATGTTGTTTTTACGGTATACTTTGTGATTTTGTAGGTCTTCTTAAAAATACCGCAAGATAAAAAAAATAAGCCTGCAAGCAGCAAAAGAATCCATAAAAATTTCTTATCTTTTTCAAGCCTCATCTTGCTTTTTTAAGAAATCCCGTACAAGTCGATTAAGCACATTATAACCTGAGTTGAGCGATTTTTTTTGAAGAGATGTGCCGAAATCTTGATGCAGCAGGATTCGCAAAAACCGCCCCGAAAAGAGATCGGGATCTCCGACAGGCATACCCGTAGGTCTGTCGAGGATTTTTGCGGAGCCTTTATGCGCAAGTCCAAGATCCCGCGCCAGCGGGGAGGTCGGTGTAGATCGAACAAAAAATCGCTCAATTCAGGTATAAATATGAACATAGAGAATTCACCCCATTTGGAATGGCCAAGGGGTGTAAATTTATATGGCTCGTGCGTTTGTTAAACTTTCATCGGCTAAATACTAAATACAAGAAGACAAAACAGATTCAAGTTGACCAAGATATCCTCCGTAGAAATGATCAGCACCGTCGACAATTTCAAATCGAGCATCGGGGTTCCATGTGAGCAGCATTTTTTTTACAGCATCCGCGGGTGCAATATCATCCCGGCTGCCGGTTATAACAAACCTTAAAACGTTCATTGCGCTTATTGCGTGAAAATCCATAAACCCCACCGGAGGTGAAACCATCGCCATATTCTCCAAAACACTATCCCCCTGAATGGCGGCATGTGCATTAACCCAAGCGCCGAATGAATACCCGGCAAGATCTATTCTTTCCATCCCCATATCAGCAAGAAATGAGAGGGCGGCCAAAACGTCCTTCTGCTCGCCTACGCCATTATCATATTGCCCCCGGCTTTTTCCAACCCCCCTGAAATTAAATTTTAATGTTGAATATCCTTTTATATTATAGACATGCACAATGGTTTCAACCACTATATTATACATATCTCCGCCATAGAGCGGATGCGGATGGGTAACCACGACCCCCTTATTCTCGTCTCTTTTATTGAACAGCCCCTCTATTTCATAATCTTCTGAAATAAACGTTATTTTTTTGACCATTTGTGTTCCTCAGGATGAAAATCGGATTTTCCTGAAATCAAAATAAGATGACGAAGGTTTTGGATACAACATTAAAGAGCAGATGTCAAAATTCAAATTGATCAAGTATAGACTTGAAACGAGCAACACGCATGTATCGTAATGTGAACTTAGGGCTTCGCCCCAATTGGAATAATGGAATGATGGAGTAATGGAATGATGGGTGAGCTTGTCCTGAACGAAGTTGAAGGAAAGGAGTTTTTTACAATTAAAATGGTTTATTTCCACCCTTATCTCCAATATTCCAACATTCCAACATTCCATTCTTCCATTCTGATGGCAGAAACAGGTTGCCATTAATAAACCTTTATTTTCAATAAATTGTAGAATTTCCGAGATGTTTAATTATGTAACTTCTCAATAAATGAAGTTTTCCTTATTTTATCCAGCATCGAGTATCCAGTATCTATTTTTTAGATGGCATATGTTTATCCTAAAAGCTCCCGAACCGCATTTAGAAGGTCCTCTCGTGCGACAGGTTTGGCAAAGGTCCTCTGTGCTCCTATCTTTTTGGCGATATCTAAATATTCCTCCGGTTCGATTCGCCCGCCCCCGGAAATGGCAATTATTTTTAAATCCGGAAAGTCTTTCCTTAGTTCAAAGATCGTTTCAATACCCTCCTTCTCAGGCATGATGATGTCTGTAATGATTAAATCGACCGGATTCTCCCGATAGAGTTTTATCCCCTCCCTTCCGTTTGACGCTTTCACTATGTCGTACCCTTCACGCTCTAAAGTCTGGCCGAGCATGTCCAGTAGTTGTGGTTCATCGTCTATGATAAGAATGCTTGCCATTAGTTATTTCTCCTTTTTTTGATCCAACCTAAAATCTGCAATTGCCTATTTGGCCGCAACTTCAAGCTCGCCCGCCAGCCAAGCAAGGCGAGGCGGCCTGGGGCGCAGGGTGTGCAGTTTTTAGGTCCAACACATTCCTGATGGTTCGGCAATCTGTTCTTTAACAACTGGATTAACATGTTTTTTCAACTTATTACGATTATTATTTCTCAAAAATTTCTTCTATGTTTTGAAGTAGTGTTCTTTTCCCAACAGGCTTTGCCAGATAACCATCTGCACCTGCTTGTATGATTCGATCCCTGTTTTCATTTGTATCAAAACCTGTAATGGCCAATATTTTTATATGAGAGGCTCCTGGATTTGTCTTTATTCGTTTACATACTTCAAAGCCATCCATACCGGGCATAAACAGATCAAGAATCATAAGGTCAGGTTTAAACTGCAGGATCTTGGATCCGGTCTCAAAACCGTCTGAGGCGACCTCAACCTCATAGCCATTAGAAGACAGAATTTTGTTAAGCAGCTTATGAATCATTGGGTCATCATCAACAATCAGAATCTTTTTTTTATTTGAATAGTTATGGAAAGGGAAAAGCATTCCCTTTTTACGCATAAACAATTCCAGATCCTCTTTAAGGATCCTGAAATGACCACCGGGAGTATGAAATGATTTAAGTTCCCCTGACTTGACCCATCGCCACAGGGTTACCCTGTGTATGGAACAATACTTGGCAGCCCGGGGAATAGTAAAAACATCCTTTATTTCTGTCATGTTGATTTTATCTCTATTTTCAAATTATTAATAGAGCAACTATTGTAACTATTGTAACTATTGCAACGTATAGTTTAGTATATAATTAGTATATAATCTGTCAAGAAAAAAACTCTATAATGCATCTTAAGTGAGTTCTCTGAGTTTATGCTGAGGAACAAACTGCTCATCCCGTAATAGCGGGAGAATGTTGGAATAACGGGATCTTCATTTCACTCCGCTAAAAAAAAATTGGGTGTATAATCAGCTTGATTTTTCTCAAAAAGGATATTATGATTAAAACAATCAATAAAGGCCCGTTCTTAATTGGCGGACCGGTTTCGTTCTGAAGGAAAGATCCATTTGTCATAGCGGCAACCTGAAGTCTGGAACTATGAGAATTTTTTGAAAGGAGAGTGTCACTATGGCTAATGGAATTGTAAAATGGTTTAACAGCAGCAAGGGCTATGGCTTCATAGAGCAGGAAGATGGTCCGGATGTATTTGTTCATCATTCGGGAATCAATGCAGCCGGTTTCAAGACTCTTGACGAAGGCGACCGAGTTACCTTTGACATTGAGCAGGGCAAAAAAGGTCCTGCTGCAGCAAATGTCACTGTGGTTTAGCTTGCCATTTCTGAATTAAAAAAGGGCATTCCATAAAGTTATGATGGAGTGCCCTTTGTATTATGATTTCTACTATATTTAATCTACTATTTAATCCATCAAAACTTATTGAGAAGTCAGGTGTCGAAGCAGGCAATAAGGATACGGGTACTCAATGACTCTTGAAGCAAAAAATAAAGACCTTCTTTATATAACTCGTAAATTATTATCTTTCAATACCATCAATCCTCCGGGTCGTGAACATGATTGTGCGAAGTATGTTGGAAGTGTACTGGAATATGGCGGATTTAAAGTAAATTATTACCAATTTGCACCGGGCAGGACCAGTCTTGTCGCACGGATAGAAGGCAAAAAAAAGAAACTCCCTCTCTGCCTTGCCGGCCACCTGGATACGGTGCCTCTGGGTGCTGTACCGTGGAGTAAGGACCCTTTAAATGGTGAGATTGACGGAGATAAAATCTACGGACGAGGATCATCAGATATGAAGGGAGGCATTTCCGCCATAATTACCGCAGCTCTCAGATTATCTGATAAGATTAAGGACGGCTCGGCAGGTATAACTCTTGTGATTGTTGCAGGTGAGGAAACCGGCTGCCATGGATCATCTCATCTTGCCGGTCTCGGTGATGTATTGGGAAAAGCCGGAGCAGTTGTTGTCGGAGAACCGACTTCAAACTACCCTTTTATCGGCAACAAGGCCACACTGTGGATTGAAGCGGTTACTACAGGTGTCACAGCGCATGGGTCAACGCCGGAACTGGGACTAAATGCTATTCATAAGGCAGCGGAAGTTGTTACTAAACTTAGAAACTTTGATTTTGACGTTCCGGCTCATCCATATTTAGGAAAAGCCACGTTGAATATAGGAACAATATCCGGTGGTTTAAATTTCAATTCGGTTCCTGACAAAACATCTATCGGCATAGATATTCGCACCATTCCGGGTTTGACAAACAGTGAGATATTAAAAAAACTGCAATCTCATCTCGGCAGAGAGGTCGAACTGAAGCGTGTCATGGATGTTGCCGAAATGATAAGTGATCCGAAAGACGATTGGATACAACAGGTTTTCCGTATCATGGAGAGGTTTCTTAAAAAACGCCCCCGGCCGCGAGCCTTAAAAGGTTTTACAGATGCATCAATACTTACTCCGGCATTTGGTAACCCACCGACAATAATTCTTGGCCCCGGTGAACCGGCTATGGCGCATAGAACAGACGAATTTTGTTATATTTCCAAAATTGAAGAGGCTGTTGATGCATATATGGAAATTATTAAAACATGGTGTAATTTATAATGGCATTTAAACCCTGATATTGATAAACGTCTCGAAAATTCTACAATTGGTTGAAATTAAAAATCTTTTAATAGCTCCTGGTTTATGCCACTTCCATGAAATGATGGAATGCTGGAATGCTGATCTTAAAAAGATGATATTCATCTATTTAACTTCTGTCAAAAGGAACTTTACAATAACCCAATTTTCCATTTTCCCAGAACCCAATATTCCAGTATTCCATTGTTCCATCATTCCAATTTTGAGCACTTCGTTTCTCAGCATAAACTCAGCGAACTAACTTGATACTTCTTCAAGATTGTTTATGCAGATTTTAATTCATTTATCCTTTCCGTAATCTCAGGAATTAAATCGAGTATATCGTCCACAATACCGACATCTGCAACCTGGAAAATAGGCGCCCTGGGGTTCTTATTTATTGCAATGACAAAGGGAGATCCCTTTAAACCGCCCACGTGCTGGAATGCTCCGCTTATACCCAGAGCCATATAAACTTTGGGTTTTACTGTCTGGCCTGAAGTTCCGACTTGACGGGATTTTTCCAGCCATTTTGCATCCACAACCGGTCTGGAGCATGAAACATCTCCGCCCATGGCTTCTGCCAGTTCAAATATAATCTCCATATTATCCTGATCTTCGATTCCCCTGCCCACAGAGACAAGGATATCAGACTTGGTAATATCGACGTCGCCGACCTCGGCCTCAATAATTTCCAGGAAACGGCGCGCACCGACCGGCAGACCACTCTCAACAGCTTGAGCGGTTTTGTCAATAACATGACCTTCACCGCTTTTACGTTCATCTGCCTTGAAAGATCCCGGACGGACAGTAATCACAGCGCCTTCGGAAATATCGCTAAGTACATGTGTGCTGACCTGCCCGGTGTATTCCTCGCGCACAGCTTTGAGTTTTCCGTTATCAATACCTTCAAAATCGACGGCATCCGGAAGATATGCTGCATCAAGCTTTATGGAAAGACCCGGTGCCAGGTCCATACCAAAATGATCATGCGGAACCAAAACGATTCCGTGCTTTGGGAGGATACGAACCAGCAGGGGTCGGAGCACCTCTGCAGTTACATAGGCTAGTGCCGGGTTATCGATCTTCCAGACCTCGTCAAAAGAAGGAGCAACTTCATTGCATACCGAATCAAGTTCACTGCCGTCACCAGCAACAACAGCCGTAACCGAAGCATCAGGATCAAGTTTCCCTGCCGCTGCAATCAGCTCCAGGGCTGTGTCATCTGCTACCCCATCCTTGTGAATAATATATGCAAAAACCTGTTGGGCCATTATTTAATCCCTCCCTTGGCTCTTAAAAGTTCAATAAGTTTATCAATTATCTCATCAGTACTCCCTTCCAGAATCTGGGCACCGTCACCCAATTCAGGCACAAAGTAATCGAGACACTTTGTCTTTGCGCCGGCTTCTCCAACAGATTCCGGTGAAATACCAAGATCTGTGGCAGTATGAACCGGAATTTCAAGGGATGCCACTTTTCTGATTCCGCGAATGCTTACATATCGAGGCTCATTGATTCCGGTCTGAATTGAAAGTACACAGGGCAGATCAATTTCATACATCTCCTGGTTTCCGCCCGCAATCTCTCTGCCGACTTTAATTTTTTTATCATCCAAAATTTCAATAAAATTTATCAAAGACGCAAAGGGCCAATCGAGCATTGCAGCCAGCATTCCGCCGACCTGAGCCGCCCCGTCATCTGCCTGGGCACCTGTGAGAATCAGGTCGTAATTTCCTTTCTTGACTTCGGCTGTTAAAATAGCTGCAATCCCTTTTCCGTCAGAACCTTCAAAGGCATCATCTGAAAGCAGGATGCCTTTGTCAGCGCCCATGGCCATCTCTCTTCGTACAACTTCTTCTGCTTCCTCGTCGCCAACGGAAACAACGGTAACACTGCCACCGACTTTGTCTCGAATCTGAATGGCTTCTTCAACCGCATAATTATCCCATTCGTTTACCGAGTACACAAGGTCGTCCCGCTCAATATCCGTGCCGTCTTTATTGACCTCTATCTCATTTTCCGAGGAATCAGGAACCCTTTTAATACAAACTAAAATCTCCATATTTTTCCTCCCGAACAGTTCCTTAATTGTGCCTTTTGTGGCAAAATATTTTTTTTGTAACATCTCATTAAATTATGGTTATGAAGCCGGCTCAATATCACTATTTAATACACCAGAACTTATTGAGAAGTTAACTCTTTAGGCATTTTAGGCAATTTTTGGGTATCATCCATCCAGTATCATATGCCGCTCAATCAGTTCTACCAGATCAATAGCCTCCATCTCCCCTTCCAGGCCGCTTGTTTTAATGGCATCTTCAATATTGACCATACAGAACGGACAGCCCGTAACGATCACGTTTGCACCGGCTTGTTTTGCCATCTCGACCCTTACCTGACTCATCCTTTTTTCCTCTATGGGTTCATAAAAAAGCATCAGGCCGCCACCTCCGCAGCAAAATGAGCGGTCCCTGCAATTTCCCTCCATCTCGATCCGCTTTATGCCTGGAATCGCATCAATAGCCTTTCTCGGATCATCATAGAGGTTGTTGTGTCTGCCAAGGTAACATGGATCATGGTAGGTATATATTTTACCCGGGTCTTCAACATGTTTTAATCGTATTTTACCCGATGTCACGGCTTTGATTATGGTCCGGCTGATATGTTCCACCGGTGGAATACCTTTGTAGTCATTTTTTAAAGCATTAAAAGTATGGGGGTCTGCAGTGACAATGTTTTTAGCACCTGAATTGAGGATCGCATCCGTATTTCGGTCTCGTAAATCCTGAAAAAGCATCTCCTCGCCGAATCTTTTCACTTCATGACCGCTGTCTCTTTCCGCCGGTCCCAGTATCCCGAAATCAATACCCGCAGCATCAAGAAACGTGGCTACAGCCCTGCCGATTTCCTGTATCCTGTCATCATATGACGTAACACTGTCAACAAAATAGAGCGTATCTGCGGTTCCTTTCTTTCCAAGAATCTTCACATTAAAATCTTCAGGCAAATCTTTTGTCCAATCTGCACGCTTTTTTTCCATTTTGCCATAAGGGTTCCCGCGTTTTCCAATAGCCCTCAGCGGCTTTTGCAGGGATTGCGGCACCATCCCCTCATCCACCATACCTCTCCTTAAATCAACAATCTTGTCGATATACTCGATAAAAAGCGGGCACTCTTCTTCACAGGCGCCGCATGTCGTACACGACCAGATCTCATCTTCCTCCAGTACATTGCCGATCAAAAGCCGGTCATTTTCAGGCATGCCTGTAAGGGGATATTTTTTGAATGAATAGTCACGGCACTTAATCGATATAAACCTTGGAGAAAGCGGACGACCCACGGCATCGGCGGGACAATTGTCGGAACACCTTCCGCAATCCGCACAGGAATAAAAATCGAGCATATGTTTCCAAGTAAAATCCTCGAACTTCTTAACTCCAAACGATTCCAGTTCGTCAAGACCTTTATCCTCAACACCCCATTTAACCGGTTTTACCGTGCCTTTGTCCAGTTTCATAAAAAATACATTCGGAAGGGATGTAATCACATGAAAATGCTTGCCCAGCGGCAAAAAACATAAGAAAAAGAAAAATATCAGCTCATGTGAGAAATAGGCACCCAAATGTAAATCCTGTAGGTTATCAACCGGTATAAAACTTAGAATATGCGCGGCAAACCATGTTCCGGACATTGGGACAAGAATTTTTGTTTTAAATCCTTTTTGGATCTGAGCCCCGGCCTGGCTCCCTTCAAAAACCATATCACACGTCACCAGACCTATAATCAATAGGAGCACCAGCACAGCCTCCCAAGTATGTTTTTTCCCATATTTGGCCGGCACTGCATATCGTTCGGGTTTTATTACGATCCGGCGGTACAGTGCAGCCAGACAGGCTAACAGAACAAATGTTTCGGCCAAATCCTTGAGAACCATGTAAATCTGACCGGATATGCCGCTCATCCCCGGCAGCACATAACTGCTTGATAGCCCTGACATCACTAGCGTTATCGATCGCAGGGACAGAATTACGAAACCCGCAAAGATAATAATATGAATAATTCCGGCAGCCATATACCTTGGATGCCGGTACTGCCCGACGGCATACTGTATCATCTTAAAAAATCGATCTGCCGGACGATTAAGTCTTGGGTCCGGAGAAGCTTTAACCATCGGCTTTAATCGGAGTGCAATAATATAAGTAAATATTCCAACACCAACAAGCGGTATGATTAATGAGAAAATGACGGTGGGAATTCCAAAAACAGTTGCTTTAGCCGGAGAAATCAAAGCTGCTTCCATTGTTTAATTTTCCACCCCCTGTTAATGAATGATTGTTCATTCATATTTATACAGACGCCCTTTTTTAATTCCATAACAAAGTTCGGTTTTTCAATCAATTTCGAATCCATTCGAGTATACCAAACTGACGTAAATTACAAGCTTTCTTGACAAATATCCATTTTCATCATAACAGATAATAACAAAGCAACCCTAGTGATCTTTGCTGACTAACCCGGATATTTCACGAGTTCGAGGCGTTCATTTGCCCCAACAAACCGAAACCGGACAAGCCCGCCCTCCTGCCAAGCGGAGTGAGGCGGACGGGCCGGAACCAAGAAATATTTGCCACCAAGGCACAAAGACACTAAGGATTTTATTTTGTTATTCTTTCTTAGTGTCTTGATGACGAAAATGTTTTCCATAAAAAACTCAAAATTTACAAGCGAGAAACTAAAAGAGGGAAAGTATGGCAAAACAAATTAAATATGAAGACAAGCCCTGGATAACCAATTATGAAAAAGGTGTTCCTGAAAAAATAGAATACCAGGAAATATGTCTGCCGGAAATTCTGGAAAGATCGGCCGACAGGTTTCCCAACAAGATGGCTCTCCTTTTTCAGGGGTACAAAATTACCTTTCGTGAACTTAATGATATGGTAAACCGTTTTGCCGCCAGCCTTCATGACTTTGGCATTGATAAAGGGGATAGTGTCGCCATTCTTCTGCCAAACGTTATTCCCTGTGTTGTGGCCTATTATGCCATATTAAAGATCGGAGGCATAACGGTTATGAATAATCCTTTGTATTCAGACCGGGAACTTGAATATCAATTCAATGATTCCGACTCAAAACTACTCGTTACCATAGATCTTTTAGCAAATCGAATGATTGATCTGAGGCCAAAAACAAAGATAAAACAGATTATCTATACCTCTATCGGTGATTACCTTCCTTTCCCCAAAAATTTATTGTTCCCGTTTGTAGCCAAAAAGAAAAACCTTGCTGCCGATGTGAAACCTGCTGAAAATGTTTATCCATGGAAAGGCCTTCCGACAAAAAATCCTCCCCGTTCACCTGAAGTTGAACTCTCATTTGATGATATTGCCATGTATCAGTATACCGGAGGAACTACCGGTATTTCAAAAGCAGTTATGATTACCCATGGAAATCTGAGTACACAGGTCCAGCAGTTTGAATCATGGTTTCCGACCTTCAATAAAGGTGAAGAAATAATGCTGGGTTCCCTCCCCTTCTTCCATATTTTCGGGCTTTCAACTGCAATGAACTTTGCCATATACATGG
Source organism: uncultured Desulfobacteraceae bacterium (assembly GCA_964492995.1). Classification (GTDB taxonomy): domain Bacteria; phylum Desulfobacterota; class Desulfobacteria; order Desulfobacterales; family UBA11574; genus S5133MH16. The sequence continues at coordinate 11,923 of CAZBOB010000099.1, forward strand.
GATGGGGAGATATCCTCATTCCAAAACCCCAGCCAGGGCCTCTGCTTGAAACTATCAGAAAATTCAAACCTACATTTACGCCCCTTGTTCCAGCTATGTATATAGGGATTCTTAATCATCCTGACATCAACAAAACCGACATGACGTCAATAAATGGATGCTTTTCAGGAAGCGCCCCACTTCCGCTCGAAGTTATAAGGGATTTCGAGCATAAGACCGGCGCCGTTATCGTAGAAGGATTCGGCCTGACCGAGGCATCACCGGTAACACATGTAAACCCTTTTGCCGGCGGAAAGCGGAAAGCTGGAAGTATCGGGATTCCTATTCCTGACACAGATTGCCGGATTGTAAATCTGGATGACGGAGAAACCGACCTTCCGGTTGGAGAATCCGGTGAACTTCTTATTAAAGGGCCCCAAGTCATGAAAGGCTACTGGAATAATCCCGAAGAGACCGCCGAGACTCTTACAGACGGCTGGCTCCATACCGGCGATATCGCCAAAATGGACCAAGAAGGTTACTTCTATATCGTTGACCGCAAAAAGGATATGATTATATCCGGTGGTTGTAATGTATATCCGCGGGATATTGAAGAAGTGTTTTATGAGAACCCCAAGATTCAGGAAGCCTGTGCCATCGGGATTCCGCACCCGACCCGAGGCGAAGCGATCAAAGTCTTTGCAGTGCTCAAACAAGGAGAAACCACAACTCAGGAAGAACTTATCGAATATTGCATGGATAAGCTGGCCAAGTACAAACTTCCCACAGAAATTGAATTCAGAGATGATCTGCCCAAAACCAATATGGGCAAAATCTTAAAAAAGGAACTCAGGGCGGAGGAAATGGCAAAACGAAAAAAAACAGGATAACCACCCGCCTCCACCCTGGGGCTCGATAAGCAAGTAATGACCTTTTTCTAATATGGAGAAAAAGAATGATCCAAGTTCAATTTATTTTTACTGCCATGCCCTTATGCAATTTCCCGCCGGACTCCTCTCGGACTCATTGGGCCCCGGTTAAATATTAAATACGGATTTAACTGGGCAAGCAAAAAGACCATTTATGGATGGACACTAGTTAAGACCGGACCGGTCAGGAGGAGCCACTTCATGTGGGGTCGCAATTGCAGGATTCTGAGACCGGCGCAAGATCGATTTTATCCTGAATCTGAGCCAGGGGAAGTTCTTGCTTGGTGGGTTTAAGTCGTGCCTTAATTGCCCGGAATACCGGTTTTATCGAAATGAACAGGGTGATCAACGTTCCGATCAGACCCGCCCACATGGGTATGATTTCAGAGGCCTGACCGATCATGGCCTGGGCAGATAGGCCAAACCACGCATAAATCTGATCAACAACGAGTCCGAAAAAGACCGCTGACACAGCGATGGTGGTAAGGTAAATCGCGGTTGCCCGTTTCCCCAAAACTCCTGTTAAAACCGTCAGAGAGGCTATATTGGTCGCCGGGCCGGCGAGTAAAAATACCAGAGCGGCCCCGGGACTGACGCCTTTTAAAATCAGGGCGGCCGCAATTGGAGTGGAAGCGGTTGCACAAATATATAAGGGGATACCAACAGCCAGCATCACCAGCATGGCAGGTAGGCCGGTTCCCAGATATTTGCTGAAAACATCATCTGGAATGAGCACGGTTATGAGTCCGGCCAATAAAAGGCCCACGAAAAACCAGGCAGCCAGATCACCCCAGAGATCGAAAACAGCAAAGCGAAATCCCGCCCCAAGCTTTTCTAAAAACGTATGATGATGCTTGTGCACTTCGGGTGAGCAGTTGACGCCATCGCAGCAACCATCCACCGGACAGGTAAGATCCGGTATAATTTTGTTGTCGGCGAATTTAGGGTTAAAAAGATTTTCAGCAATACCGGCTGCCGCGGCCGTGACAAACGCCACAAACGGACGCATGACAGTCATTATGGGATCCAGTAAGGCATAAGTTATGGATATGGAATCTACGCCGGATTCCGGAGTGGATATGAGAAATGCGGTGGTTGCTCCATTGTTGGCACCTTGTTTCCGCAGCGACACGGCTGCAGGTAACACACCGCAGGATCACAACGGTATGGGAATACCCAGAATGGCAGCTTTAAGCACAGAAACAAAACGACCCTGTCCGAGGTGTTTGGCCACTGAGCCCGGGTTAAGAAATACGCGTAACAATCCGGCGACAATCAAACCGAAAACAATATACACCGATGAATCAATAAGAAGATCCCAAGACGCCGTGAGGACATTAACTATAAAGTTCAAACTGATTTAACCTCCTTAACAG
>CAZBOB010000100.1:0-13980 GCA_964492995.1 uncultured Desulfobacteraceae bacterium
CTCGGGCTTACGGGTGCTTAAGCACAAGTTTCAGTCGGTTGGAAAGAGATACACGTCGTCGTGGAGCGTTCTCCCTGTATTGGGATTCGAATGCGTTTGCCCTGTACGGGAGTACTGGAGTGTTGGAGTGTTGAGTACAAAAGCGGAAAAAGATCTGATTTTTATTCTTTCACCCTTGTTTTCCCGGATCCAATCCCAGTTCATATTACTCCATCACTTCAATATTCCAGTGCTCCGGGAATGATTAACCTGCTCTCAGCCGTTTTCAATTTCTCCTTTGAACTTTTTGCTGTTTGTGGTATTGTGATTAATGAGCTTTAATATAAAATATGTTGTGATTTAAGATGGTTATATATATTTAAACTAGAAGGAAATAAAAAAAGAGGAAAAATATGATCATAGCGGTAATGAGTGACAGCCACGATAACATCTGGAATTTACGAAGAGCCTTGGCAATCGTCAAGCAACGAGATGCCGAAATGATAATTCATTGTGGTGATTTTATAGCACCATTTACACTGGCGGAGCTCGATCAGAGCGGCATTCCGGTTCATGGTGTTTTCGGAAACAACGACGGAGATAAGTACCTTCTAACAAAATTTTCTCTTACGTCTTTAACAAACATCACCCTTTATGATCCTGTGGGTCTGGTTGATACAAACGGGTTTAAGATCGGTTTTACACATCATGGCATTGTGGGAGAAGGACTTGCAGCCGGCGGTAATTTCAACCTTGTCTGTTTTGGCCATTCCCATGAGTATTTTTTCAAGAAAATTGGCCGGACCATTCTTTTAAATCCCGGCGAGATAATGGGAAAAGACGGCTCTCCAAGCTTCTGCCTGGTTGATACAGATACGCTCAAAACAGAAAAAATCGAATTAAAATGAATCTTAGGGCTTACTCAAAAATAACTTCACATTTTGAATGCTAATGCATCCCGTCTGGCAGCGTTGCGAAAACTCGAAATATGCTTGATATTCCTTAAGTTTTCGCGCCTTGCCAGCCGGGCGCCTCAACTCCCAAAATTGTAAATTTATTTTTTCGTGAACCCTTAGGGTTTAAAAAATAGAAAAGTTGTGTCTTGACATTCCAAAGCATGCAACTTAAAAAATCTATCATAGCCATTTGGCTTTGTAAAAAAATATCCGTATCGAGGACTCGTTTTTATGAGGATTTTATATATGAAAAAGAAAACTCTTTTTTTATTTTTTCTCGCATTTTGCATTCTTTTTTTTGAAACCGCTTCTTTCGGAACAGAAAATAAAACTCCTAACTTGCCGTCTGTCTTTGTTCCGGAAAGTCGTTTCGAGTTCGCTCCGGTTTTAGACGGTACTGAAATAACACATGATTTTATTCTGCAAAACAAGGGAACCGCTCCGTTGAAGATTGAAAAAGTCGGAACCGGCTGAGGGTGTGCTGCTGTCTCTTATACGAGGCAAATCCCTCCCGGTGAAGAGGGAAAAATTACCATTAAAGTCAATACAACCGGATACGGGGGAAGAACGTTAATAAAAAGAGTAACGGTTAAAACAGATGCCCCGGTTAACCCTTTATTACACCTGACAATTGTCGGCAATGTCAATAAGTTTGTTACCATCATACCCCAGAGAGTAATTTTGAGGGGTTTTGCCGGAGATCAGATAACCGATAAGGTAAAAATAATTCCTGAAGAAAAATATCCGTTCAAAATAGTCGGAGACCGGGCAGTCCACAAAAAAAACATTCGCTACGAACTGGAGGAAGCCAAGCGCTCAAAAAAGATAGAGTATGTTCTGACAATAGCCAATCTGAAAAAACAAAAGGGCCGCTACTTCGACATAATAAAATTAAAAACAGACAGCAAAATACAGCCGGATATTAGAATCCGTGTTTACGGCAATATTTTTGACAGGCCGCCCGGCGCTAAAAAAAAGCCATGAAAAATATCAAAATTGTTGCTTTTGACTGTGACGGCGTCATGTTTGACACAAAAGAATCAAACACCGCTTACTATAACCAAATTTTGGACCATTTCGGCCGGCCGGCCATGACTGCCGAGCAGTTTGCCTATTGTCACAGCCATACCGCAGACCAGGCAATTGCGAAACTGTTTGACGATGAAGAGAGCTGCCGGGCGGCACAATCCTATCGTAAAAGCATGAGCTATCTTCCGTATTTAAAATACATGAAAATGGAGCCGTATTTAAAACCTTTAATCGAAACGCTCCGGCCCAGATACAAAACCGCCGTTGCCACAAACCGATCAGACACAATGGATCGCGTTATCAGCGAACACGGTCTGGAAGGATATTTCGATCTTGTTGTTTGTGCCAGTGACGTCGATCATCCCAAACCACATCCTGATCAACTGATCAAGATCATAGAGCATTTTGGGATAGTACCAGGTGATTCCCTTTATGTGGGAGATTCGGAGCTGGATGAAATTGCGGCAAAGGCGGCGGGAGTGCCATTTGTAGCTTATAAAAACAGGTCACTTTCCGCCGATTTCCATATACAAAGCCTGAAACAAATTGCAGAGATTCTTGGAATATAAATGAAGAGAGCAACAGCCAATCTGATTCTTTGCATGGCCTTACTCGGTCCGGTAAAGGTGGCATCGGCTGGAAATATCGACGATATTCGATCTCTCGTATACGCCTGGGCCGATGCCTGGCAAAACCGGAATATCAAGCACTACACATCTTTCTATAGCCCGGCATTCCGTTCAAAAGGACTTGATTTTAAAGGCTGGATGCAAAAGAAAACCGAGTTTTTTCAAAAGCCCGGCCGTATCCGTGTGGGGATATCCGACCTGTGGATTTTTAGCGAAGGTAAAAATGCCACCGCCAGGTTTATTCAACGGTATCAGGACCCAAAAGTATCGGATGTGGGAGAAAAAACACTGGTACTGGTTTATTCAAAAGATAAATGGGAAATTATCTCTGAAGAGTGGAAGCCGCTGGTAATGCCTGCCCGAACGACCAGAGCACCGGCGGCTTCTTTAAACCAGCATAAATTTAATGCCGATAATCGACCATCTGATACGGCGGATCGAAAAAATAAGATTAACACGAAACCACCCTATAAAACCATTGTAAAAAGCATTAAGCTCAAAACTGAAAAGGGTCATGAAGAGTTTTTTATTGCTTTGAATACTTTTTCTATTCCAAAAGTCCAGTCCATAGAAGGTGAAAAACCACGAATTGTTATTGATATTAATAATGTTTCTTCATGGAGCGGACAGAACAAAATGACGATTAACGGGCATTTGATCAAGCAGATACGAACATGTCTACACCATGACACTGAAACACTTCGCATTGTTTTGGACCTCAAATATGCTGACGATTATATTATTGATCAGACCTATGACAGAAAAGCAAACATTTACTCTATTGCAGTCAGATAACTGAGGGGTAGTGGAGTTTTTTCGATTCAATAGCTCCATGAATAATCAGCGACTCCATCATACAAACTCATAAAATCAAACAGTGTATGATTTCGCTGCCGATCATTCATTACGCTATTTACAAAGCTTTATAAGAAAAACACCCCGAATGCTGAGATAACTTGATCCATGAACGATAAACCCGATCATCATAAATACAAAAGGCGCAGCGCCTGTTATATTTTGGTTGGGCTAGTCTTAATTTTTTGTACCTTGGTTTTAAACGGACTTTTTTTCGGTACAGAAGATACCGTGCACTCGCAAGAACCGCTCCAGAAATTTTCAGATGGAATTGAAGATCGAACAAAGACCGGCCACGGGGTATGGGACGGCCCCATCTTATTCTATAAAGGAAACGGGAAGCCGGTTCATCTGATTCTGGTGGAAAAGGCTATCCAGAAGTTACACTTGTACCGTTATGACGGACGATACCACCTCATCAAAAGTTATACTTGCAGTACCGGTGAAAACCAGGGGAAAAAACACGAAGAAAAAGACAGGAAAACTCCGGAAGGTATATATTTCAACATAAAAGCCTACCGGGACTCTAAAATTACCCTGTTCGGCGATCGGGCTTTTAGATTGAACTACCCTGACCCCTTTGACGACCTTGAGCACAATAGGGGCAACGGGATTTTTATCCATGGGTCCAACCGGGCTATTAAGCCCTTCTCCACCAACGGATGCGTGGTTTTGAGCAACCACGACCTGGCCGATCTTGATAAGAGAATAAATTTTAAAAAAGTCCCTGTCATTATTGGAGAACGCCTGCCCTACCGGTTCGAACCGGCTGGAAATAACATGTCGCAATTTATACTATTTTTCAAGAAGGCCATGATCCCTGAGCACTATGCTTCCCTGAAATCTGAATTCCGTTATATTACCTTGCTCGGTTTTCAAGAACGGGTTGTGGCAATGAGTGCGATCCGAATTAAGGATACCGGGGACATTCTCGGGTTTTCCAGACTCTTTTTGGCCCGGTCGGATAACTATCTTTTAGTGCTGCTAAAGAGGGAGTGGAACGAGGAAAAATTGGTGAAAAAATCGGGATGACCTATTGATTCCCTAAACCATTGTGCTCCCCGCAGTCCGGGCACTGCCAGGTTATACCGTTGCACGACATTCCCCAGAAATTTTCCAACATGCATTCCTGGCAAATGGTAAAGCCGCAGCGGCATCTCCAGCAAAAAAGGAATTTTTTTTTGCAACAATAACAGTTGCTCTGCTTGGCTTTGCGGCGCTTTTCTCTATAAGCCGTTCTCGTTGCAGAGCCTCTCATGTTCAACCTTTATACACCTGTCCATGACAACATCAATCCCCGCTGCAGTCAATAGGTCTGCTGCTTCCCGGTTTTCTATATTAAGCTGCATCCAGAAAACCTTTGGTTTAAGCCGAATGGCCTCGTGTGCATGGGGAATGATCTGTGCAGGATTTCTGAATACGTTGACAATATCCACGGGTTCTTTAATATCATCAAGGGATCTATACGCTTTTTCCCCGAGGATTTCCTTTTGAGCAGGCCGGACCGGGATGATCCTGTACCCATGATCTTTTAGATATCCGGCGACCCTATTGGAGTCTCTTTCGGGTTTGGGGCTCAAACCTAAAATTGCGATGGTCCTGGCGGTTTCGAGCATATTTTTAATTTCGTGGTCCCGGGTAATTATTCGACCGGGTTTCATGTTCAGATTCCTTGAGTGATCTTGCTGTTTTCGTTAATTGATGATAGAAGCAGAATGGCCATAACAATAACTAAAATTGAAATTTAATGCAGTAAATTATTCATGTCAACCCATACTGATCCGTCATACGCAATCGAACTTATGAAAAAAAACAAAACTTTATATCTAATAGACGGTACCGCATACATTTATCGTGCCTATCACGCCATCCGGGGGCTGACCAATTCAAAAGGACTCCCCACCAATGCAGCTTTCGGGTTTACCCGCATCCTAATAAAGCTTATTGAAGACCGGTCTCCGGAATATGTGGTCATGTTTTTTGACGCCAAGGGACCGACTTTCAGGCATGAAATCTATAAAGACTACAAAGCCAATCGTCCTCCCATGCCGGAAGATTTGTCGGTTCAGATCCCGCATATCAAAAAGATAACCCAAGGATTCAACATACCGATTATAGAAATGCAGGGGTTTGAGGCTGACGACCTTATCGGCACGTTTCGACTCAGAGCTGAAGAAGCCGGGTATTCTGTTGTTATGGTTACCGGAGATAAGGATTTCGTTCAGCTGATAACAGACAATGTCATTATCTGGGACCCCATGAAGGAGAAAACCATAGATATAAAGACCGTCAGAAAATCTTTTGGTGTTGAACCCAACCAGATGGTTGACGTCATGGGTCTTTCCGGCGATTCGTCGGATAATATTCCCGGTGTACCCGGTATCGGGCCAAAAACCGCCCTCACATTGATAAAGACTTTCGGCAGCATGGACCGTCTGTATGAACAACTGGATAAGATTACAAAGAAAAAGCAGCATCAAAACCTTGTCCAATACAAGGCACAGGCCTTTTTAAGCAGAGAGCTGGTTAAAATAAACACCAACGTACCGGTAGCATTCAACCCCCAGGACTTGAAGCTCAAAGAACCGGATCATACCCGGCTCTCCTCTCTTTTTAAAATGCTCGAATTCAGGCAGTTGCAAAAGGACTTTCCCAAACAGGTTGATCTTTCGAAGAAACAATATGTTACTGTGTTGGATACGGAGTCTCTTTCTGATCTGGTTACGCGTCTTAAAACATCTAATATATTTGCCGTGGATACCGAGACCACCTCCAAAGACCCCATGAAAGCCGAGCTTGTGGGTCTTTCCTTTTCAGTGAAATCTGATGAAGCCTTTTACATCCCTCTTGCCCATGATTATCCCGATGTGCCCGATCAGCTGGAGCTTAAAACCGTATTGAATCTGCTGAAACCGGTGCTGGAAAACCCCGGCATCAAAAAGATCGGCCAGAACATAAAATACGACTGGATAGTTCTTAAGCACTACGATATAAACCTGGCCGGTGTTGTTTTTGATACCATGCTGGCATCCTACCTGATTAACCCTTCAAAACGGGCCCACAACCTGGACCAGATCTCTCTGGATTTTCTGGATCATAAAACCATCACCTACCAGGATGTTACCGGCAAAGGCAAAAAAGGTATAAGTTTTGCCGAAGTTCCCCTGGAAAAAGCCGGGCCTTATTCTTGCGAAGATGCAGATATTGCCTTTATGGCTTACCACGTTCTGAAGCCGATGCTGGAAAAACTGAATCTTATGGAACTTATGGAAAACGTGGAGATGCCCCTTATACCGGTTTTGATGAAAATGGAAATGACCGGAATATGCGTGAACAGGGATAAGCTACGGAATCTTTCAAAATCGTTTGAGCACCAGCTTGAACAGATTGAAACCAGCATATATTCGATTGCAGGAGAAGAATTCAACATAAGGTCATCCCAGCAGCTCGGATATATACTTTTTGAGAAACTCAAGTTGCCGGTTCAAAAGAAAACGGTAAAAAAGACCGGATATTCCACGGATGTTAATGTCTTGACGGCGCTTGCAGACAAGCATGAACTTCCTGAACTTATTTTAAGACACAGGGCCCTTTCCAAGCTGAAATCCACCTATACCGACGCCCTGCTCGATCTTGTTCATCCGGAAACCGGACGGATCCACACGTCATACAATCAAACGGTCACGGCCACCGGCCGTCTCAGCAGCTCTGATCCTAATCTTCAGAATATTCCGATCCGGACCGAACAAGGCATGGAAATTCGCAAAGCATTTATTCCCAAGGAGGGCTGGACTCTGGTATCAGCTGATTATTCCCAGATAGAGCTGCGGATCCTGGCCCATTATGCCGATGATGAAATCCTGATAAAAGCCTTCAAGGATGACGAGGATATTCACACCCGAACCGCAACCGAAGTGTTTCAGGTTTTCCCGTCATTTATTACGCCCGAACTGAGACGGCAGGCCAAGGCCATCAACTTCGGCATCATATATGGTATGAGTCCTTACGGTCTTTCCAAAGAACTCAACATAAGCCACAAAATGGCCAAGACTTATATTGACAATTACTTCGCCAGGTATAGCGCTGTTAAAAGGTTTGTTGATCAGACGATCGCTGTTGCCAGAGAGACCAAAAAGACAAGCACCCTGTTGGGTCGAATCCGGCATCTACCTGATATCAACAGTACCAATAAAACCGTACGCGATTTTGCAGAGCGTATCGCCATCAACACGCCCATCCAGGGGACGGCAGCAGATCTCATAAAGCTTGCCATGATCAATGTGGATGCCGCCTTCAGTGAAAAAAACCTTAACGCCGCAATGCTTCTTTCAGTGCATGATGAAATCGTTTTTGAAGTCTCTCCGGAAGAACTTGAAACCGCTAAAAAGCTTGTCAAAGAGATCATGGAAGGAATCTGGGACCTCAAAGCACCCCTGAAGGTCAACATAACATCCGGCGGCAACTGGGCTGAAGCACACTAGCCCGAATATTTCATGAAAACCGTAGCTCCATGAATAATCAGCGACTACATCATACAAACTCAAACAGTGTATGATTTCGCTGCTGATCATTCATTACGCTATTTGCAAAACGTTATAAGAAAAACATCCCGACTGGTGAATTAGTTTGGATAGTAAGATTGAAAAACAGAATGAAGCTAGAATGCCCCCAAAATAATAATCATAAGCAATTCATTAGAGAATCTTATGATACCAAAGGTAATAGAGTAAATGTTGAAGTGGTGGATGAATATGGTAGGTTTGTTGGTGATCAACTGGATCTCTACACAGGAGATGTCAGATATGAGTATTTTTGTCTCGAATGCAAAGCTTCAGTAAAAGAAGAAGGCAGTAATGCCTAAATCTTGCATTAAAATTGATGAGAGTCTTTAAATTACTTAGTTGAAGCGGATTTAAACAAAATCATAGAATCATACTTTTTACCTAAATGGTAAATCGGAAGATGATCTTTTTTTCTCATCAATTTTCACCCCAAAGGGCGAGCCGGAGGCTTCCATCTACTGCGTTATTAAGGGCTCGCAATAGCAGACTATGGCTTCGCCCTTAAGTGCCTTGCATATGAAAGCCTCCGACTCGTGAAAGATTCAGGTAATAATTCTAAACATAAGATGTAATGGTTATGTGCACTATTCTATGGGTAGATATTTATGGCTGAAAAACATCTCGCCAAAACCAGAAAATTCAAGGCAGAAGATATAAACCAAATACTTGAAATTGAGAAACAGGCATTTCCAAAAACCGTTTTCTCAAAAGCAACGCTTCTAAACTATGCAGACCGCTTACCGGATACTTTTATTGTCGTGCAATCTGGTAAAGATATTGTGGGATACATAATTTTTGATTTAACCGGCCATATCTATTCCACTGTTGTTAAAAAACCATACAGGAGAAAGGGCTTTGGGAAGATGTTATTCATGTATGCTTTAAGGTGTGCTAAAAAAGGTTTATGGCTCGAAGTGAGATCGGAGAATCGTGAAGCAATAGAGTTTTACAAAAGACTTGGCATGAAGATAGTAGGAGAAATTCCAAACTACTATGTGGACGATCATGCACTCATTATGCGTCTTGAAAACTCTATCCCGCCGTGATCGGATAAAACTAATAACTTTAAGTTTTCTGGGGAAGGATTCGCAACTGTCGATATCACAAAAGATGGAGGAGTTTGGAAAACTTTACTTGAATTAACCGATGAAAGATTCGCACAAGCATTCCAACCAACGAAATTTGCCACTTTTTTCTTGATCCTCGCCAAAATCTCGACTTCGCCAGAGCACTAAGTTTTTTTCTCCGGGAAAGATGGGCCAGGGGCGAAAAGGCCGCAGGCCATAAAGACAAATTTTCGACCAATTTCGCACATAATGTTGTCCTCGGAGCTTCTGTCGCTCACAGCCATGTAGGTCTTCTTGGAGAATTAATTTCGGACTCATGGAGATAATTACTTCCTCCCATCGGCAATCGGGCAGTACGCGTTGACAGACAATCGCTGCACAATGAATACCTGCCAGTTCTTCCACAAAAGTACCAGGGAAAAGCCTCATCGAATCCCAGAATCTATTGGGCTTGCCACGGTAATACTTTGTTAACATTGCATTCATATCACCAGAGTCCATAAAGAGATCGGCAAAAGCCGGTTCAATTTTGGGCTGATAGTCAATGCCAACATAGTAGTTCAGATCCAATTCTTTCTTTATACGAAGATGATTATCGATACGGTTGAGCTGTTCTCCGCACCCCAAACTAACAATGGAAGTGTGCCCATGCTCCTGGAGAAAAGTGACAGCGGGTTTAGTGAGTTCCTTCACATTAGTCTCATGTTGCATTTGTCAGGGAACGTTATTACCTGAATCATCTTTTTTTGGAAACGGCAGCAAAAATATCTTTTTCAGAAACCGCTCCTTGTCTTAAAATTTTTGGGGAACCTGAGGTAACATCGACCACGGTTGAGCCGATACCTCCTTTGAGCGCACCGACGTCAATGATAAGATCAAGTTCATCCATAATTAAAGGATCCATATCCGAAACCCGAGAACATCCGGAATCGCCGGTAATGTTTGCACTTGTGGCGGTTATAGGGCCTTGAACAGCAGTTGTCAGCGCTAAAGCCACCGGATGTTCCGGCATTCGCACCCCGATTCTTTCTGTACCTGCCGTAAGATTTATCGGCAGAATATCTTTTGCCTTAAAAACAATGGTGATTGCACCCGGCCAAAAGCGTTCCATAATGCGTTTTGCCGCATAAGGAACATTTTGCACCAGCCGGGTAAGATCATATTGTTTATCTATCAACACGAGAAGCGGTTTATCATCAGGCCGCCGTTTTATCTCAAAGACCCTATCCACAGCATCAGCATTAAAGGCATCTGCCCCCAGCCCGTAGAGGTGCCGTGTAGGAAAAGAAATAACCCCGCCGTTTCTAATTACAAGGGCTGCCTCATCGATTAGATCATGTGCGGGATGTAGCGGGTCTACTCGAAGAATCTTTAAGCTTTTTTGCTTTTTGATCAACCTGTTTTGCAAGTTCCTCTTTAAATGCTTCTAGCATTTTTGTAAGTTTTTGATTTGATAGAGCGAGTATCTGTACCGCCAGGATACCTGCATTGCGTGCACCCGGCTTTCCGATGGATACCGTGGCTACAGGAACACCCGGAGGCATCTGAACCGTGGAAAGAAGAGAATCGAACCCCTTAAGGCAAGAAGAATCTATGGGAACACCGATGACCGGAAGCCAGGTAAAGGCCGCCATGGTCCCTGCCAGATGGGCTGCATGCCCGGCCCCGGCAACAATAATTTTTATGCCCCGCTTATGGGCGGAAGATGCAAATTCAGCTACGCTTTTGGGGTTCCGGTGCGCTGATACAACCGTCATCTCATAGGACACCCCGAACTCTTTTAAAACCGAAGCAGTTTCTTTCATAATCTCAAGATCGGAATCACTTCCCATTACAATGCCGACTTCCGGGGACCGGTCAAGTTCTTTTAAAGCCTTTTTTCCTGTTTCCAAAGATACCTCCTTTGTTAAAGCCTTGGAGAACCTCTCCTCCGGGTGTGAACGTTTTCCTCTTTCAGGATACGGTTGCGAGGTTTTCTAAAAGATTCTGTTTTTTCTGATCAAGTTCCTTGCGGCTGATACGAGCGCCTTTTATTCCGCCGTTTAACGCAATTTCCGAAAGAAAATATTTCCCATTATCCGTAATCTGGAGATCCACGTGAGCATAGGGAAATTTGCCCTGCTCCATGGCAGTACGACAAAATTCTTCTATATCCTTGTCCACGGCATAAGGGTAATTTTTACCGCCCATTGATATATTCATTCTAAAGTTATTGGGATTATGTCTGACATAAGCTTCCACGTAATCCCCTGCAATGATGACGCGTACATCGGTAAAGTTTTCCAAAAAGGGCTGAACAACAAAAGGATATGATGATTCAGAAAAGGCCATGAAACTGTAGACAGTTTCAATAGTATCCCACTTGCGTATGCCGTAACCGCAGTGCAGGTGGTCCTCCTTGGTTATTACAGAAGCGATGCCAAGCCGGTTATATTTATTGATAATATCTATCAGATCCGCTCGTCGCGTAATAACGAATGTATGGGGCAACATCCATTTTTTTAAAACAAGAACCTGTGCGGCCTTGGAACGGTTTAATGTTTGTGACAGAGCGGATGGAAAGCAGGAGACGCCTCGTTCAAGAAGATCGATCAGTACAGACTGCTTTAGATGCTTATAGGTCAGCGTGCCTAGGAAAATATCCCCGGGGCCAAGGTCATAATATCGTGCCTTGAGTTCCTTGCTGCTTCTGATGATCATTGAATCACCTGTTTGTTTTGTGCGCCTCAATACTTAATTCGATCAACCGGTCAAGAAGCCTGCTGAAAGAAATACCCGCAGCGTCGGCAGCAAGAGGCAACAGGCTCGTTGCCGTCATGCCGGGTATGGTGTTTGTCTCGAGGACAAAGAAATCTTTATCCTTGAGAATCATGTCGGTTCGGCTGTATCCTTTACAAAAAAGGGCGTTATGTGCTGTTTTAGATACCGCCTGTGCCTTTTGGGTCAACGCATCATCAATACGAGCCGGGCATATTTCCTGTGTAGCACCTGCGGTATACTTGGCTGTGTAGTCAAAAAAATCATAGGATTTATCCGGAATTATTTCTATAATAGGCAACGCTTCTATCTTGTCATTACCAATAACGCCGCCGGTTAGCTCAATACCATCAATATATGCCTCTATTAAAACAACAGGATCATGAGCAAAGGCTTTATCAACTGCATCATTTAATAAATCTATCGACTTGACGATGGAAACCCCAACACTTGAGCCGCTGCCAATCGGCTTTACAACCAAGGGAAGACCCAGTCGCTCTGCACACTTTTCCGGATTTAAGACGTCATCTCGTTTTATAACCATGTAAGGTGGAACCCGAAGGCCGGATTTTTCATAAAGCTGCTTGGAAGCCAGCTTATTCATTCCTATAGCACTCCCGAGAACGCCCGATCCCTGATAAGGAATTTCAAGAAGGTCCAGTAGCCCCTGAATCGTACCGTCCTCACCCATGGGCCCGTGAAGAATTAGAAGTGCGGCATCAATTTTAGGTGCATCCGCTACCAGTCGCGAAATGTCTGTTTTTGGATCATAGCGGATGATATCGTACTTTTCACTATCAAGGGCCTCATAGACCTGGTTTCCACTTGCAATGGATACGTCACGCTCGGAAGATATACCACCGGAAAGAAGCGCGAGAGTCAGTTTTTTCATCGGCTTTCCTTTCAGTTTGTTAAACGCTACGGGTTTAAAAAAAATAAGTCTACAATTTTGGGAGTTGAGGCGCCCGGCTGGCAAGGCACGAAAACTTAAGAAATATCAAGCATATTTCGAGTTTTCGTAACGCAACCAAGCGAGATGCATCGGCGTCCAATATGTGAAATTATTTTTGCGTGAGCCCTAACCCGGATAAACCGGAAATAACAAATCACAAGCATCAAATCTCAAATAAATTCCAAACTACAAGCTCAAAATTTTAAAGAAATACCAAATCCCAATATTTCTATGACTTGAGAATCTTTTCTTTAAATCTGTTATATTCATCAAGGGTAATAAGGTTGTTTTCAAGCAGGCGGACAAGTTCGGAAAACTCCCTGTTTTGAATTACATTCGGGTCTTCTAGTTGCTTAAATTGCCCGGATGAAGCGGTATCCAAAGCGGCAGGATCATTTGACCCGCTGATTTTTAAAGATGCAAGTCCTCCTAATAAATTGACTTCAACGGTTCTATCGCCAAATCGACGAGAGTTAAAAATCTCCCGAAGCGTCTTACCCTCCATTTTCATGCGCTTGTAAAAATGATAGGCTGAAGCAACGATGGCAGCAGTACCGGCAATAAAAATCCATATCATGTAGTTTATAATACCACGGAAAAAAATGACAAGCATTACCAATCCTGTAATCAAAACAACATGGAGAACAAGAATTAAATAAGCCATCAAAACACTTTTAAGATGAACTTCCTCTTTTTCTTTTTTATTTGACGACATAACATTTCTCGAGCTTTATATCCCCTATTTCGCTATACGCGAGAAAAATAAAGGGATTTTTGGGCTTAGGTTTAATTATATGATACATGAATTCGACAGTTTAGTAAAGAGACCTTTGCAAAATGTCGACATTTTGATTTCAGCTAGTTTTTGAATTTTCAAATCGTTCCACCAATTTTCCCGTATATACCTGGGGCATTTCATGGACAATTGATGTGTCTCGAATTGAGTTTAACTTCAAGATTAAAAAGTTCAATTTTTTTAATATACGGTATTTTTCGGAAGTTTCCTGCATCCCCGCCAACAGGTCTTCTGTCTGTTTAATCTCCTTTTTCAATTCAATCTCAACCGGGACACAATCTGCATTTTTTAGTATTTTATAAGCCAGACGCAGGTCTTCCGAAACAAAACTGTCGTCCTCGAACTCCAAGGGCTTGCCGGCACCGGGCAGGTTTTCAAATTCGCCCCTTTTCTGGGCC
>CAZBOB010000101.1:0-10433 GCA_964492995.1 uncultured Desulfobacteraceae bacterium
TAAATGGTTGCATAATCTGGGTGAACCGGATCGACAGATTAGAAATAATGGATTGATGTCAAAATGCCAAAAAATGAATACGTAATCTCTTACCTGGGCGTGGTATTGGAACTAACGGGCATGCTGCTGATTGTTCCAGTCATTGTAAGCGGGATATTCGGAGAGGGGGTCTACTATCCCTTTCTGGTCGCAGCCCTTGTGGCCTTTGGCATAGGCACCATCCTGGACAAGCATTTCCCGAGGGGCGAACTGGATTTCGGCTCTGCCATGCTGCTGGCCAGCCTGAGCTTTGTTGTCGTTGGCGTGGTCGGCGCTGTGCCCTACCTGTCTTACCTGCCACCAATCGATGCGCTGTTCGAATCGGTTTCCGGGTTCACCACGACAGGCCTCACCACGGTTTTGCCGGAGGGGCTGCCAAAATCGATACTATTCTGGAGGTCCATGACCCAGTGGCTGGGTGGATTTGGAATACTGCTGATTTTCATGCTGATGCTGCCAAGTCTGGGCATATCGTCTTATTATCTCTACCGGGCCGAGGGCCGGGAGAGAATAGAGGCCGGGGTGTATCATAGCATGAAAAGAATTTCTGTTATTTATCTGGCCTACACCGGCCTTGGAATGTTCATGTTCGCGCTGGCCGGGATGCCAGCATTTGATGCTGTGGCCCACTCCATGAGCGCCGTATCCACGGGGGGATTCAGCACGAGGAATAACTCGCTGGCGGGATTCCAAAACCCATTAGTTAACATCGTGGCGTGTCTGCTCATGATACTGGGGGCCACGTCATTCATCGTCCACGACAGGTTATGGAGTAGGAGGTTCAGGTCTTATCTAAAAAATCCCGAGGCCAGGCTGTTCTGGGTTATTCTCATTCTCTTTTCCGGGTTGCTGTTCATCGCCGGTTCCGGGCTTTACTGCTCCATGTTCCACGCATTGTCTGCCTTGACCACGACAGGCTTCAGGATATCGGATATAAATCCTGGCACAGGAGCGTTCCTGCTCTCAGTGCTCATGCTGATAGGCGGTTTTGCCGGCTCAACCGCTGGCGGGCTCAAGCTAATCCGGGTTTTCGCAATCGGCAAGGGACTCTACTGGTTCGGAAAGAGGTTGTTGTTGCCCAAAGAAGCGGTTGTCCCTTTCAAGATAGGCCAGACATTCCTAAGGGCTCCGGCCATGGTTAAGATATTTCTCTTCGTGCTGGCGTACATTATTTTGCTGGGCATCACGACTATTGTGCTCTCCATGCTGGGCTACCCCCCCTTGATTTCCTTCTTCCAGGCGGCTAGCGCCCAGGGGACGGTGGGCATGTCGCTGGTTCCTATAGCCTCTTTGCCTGGACCTGCGAAGCTGCTGCTGATCGTCAACATGCTGCTGGGCCGGCTTGAGATATTCCCGTTCCTCGCCCTGGTAATGGCGCTGTTTAGAATCAAGAGATGATTCTTGGGCAATCTGAAAGGGTTATTTCACTATTTCCAGAAGTTCTTCTAACGAGCGGATGACGGCGTCGGGCTTACGCCCGGTTTTTGCTTTGTAATTACGCCAGGGTGTGGAAGCCCGGCCTGGTGGGATGTACCGGACGGCCATCATGCCGGCCGCCTTCGCCGGTGCGATGTCGTTTATCGGGTCGTCCCCGACGTACATGCTTCTTTCTCTTATAGTCCCCAGCATCTTGAGAATGTAGTTAAATGCTATCTCATCAGGCTTTTCGATTCCCAGTTTTTCGGACGTGGAAACCTGTATGAAAAAGGGATCTATACCAAGCCATCCGGTAAAAAGTTCTACTGCTTTCTGCCTGCCGTTCCCGAACACAGCAAGCCGTTTACCGAGCTGTTTCAGCTCGCCAAGCGTTTCCCGCAGGTTTCTTCCATCGTTTACTGCCAGCACCGCAGGTTTCAGTCCGCTCCTGTATATGATCAGCAATTGCGTTCCAATGGACCGCCTGTGCTGCTTCTCCACACCGAGAAATTCCATGCACTGGCCTATTATAGGCTTTTCCTGGTAAAAGTGGGAGATGAACCTGTAATTGACAGCCTCGTTTGACTCTTGCCAGGCCTTGATTATCTCATCGCTGGTGAATTTGTAACCAAAAGAGCTGAACACATGCCTTATCTCTGTCGCCTTCATTCGCAGCACGGCATCGAAAGGGTCCAGAACCAGTGTGTTCCCGATGTCGAACGCGATTCCGTCAACTGCAAGGGGCATGTAAATGTTTTTTGCATCAGATTTTAAATTGTGTTGGCTTAGGAAATTCCTTCCCTTTCGAGACTTATCTTTATGAGCAGCTTGAAAATATTTTCGATTGCATTAGCCGGCAAGTTGCATTGTCTTGCGAGCGCCCTTTTGTGCCCTAGTGTTTCCTTTTCCCTGTCGGGATACCTTTCAGGCAAATTCCCCGGTTTTTTTATTTCCAATATCTTTCCTGAAATCTCTGTCCTTTTCAATATCGAATTGAAAATCTGTTCGTCTATTTTATCAATCTCTCTTCTCAATTCCGCCACTTTTTTACCATTTGCCATATTGTTTTATTCTTTCGCAAAAACGTTAAATAAATGCGCTGGAAACGGTAAACTCAGAAAAAGCAAATGTTTTTATTTTAAAAGTCAAATTACTGCAACATGAATCTGATTTCGGTATACCAAAAACTGCTTAAGCGTTTCGGCCGTCAGAATTGGTGGCCAATGACAAACGGCTTCGAACCCCCTGAATGGGAGGTGTGCATAGGTGCAATATTGACGCAGAACACGAACTGGAAAAATGTAGAGCTTGCGCTGCAAAACCTAAAAGCCGAGAAAATATTGACTCCTGTTGATATCATCAAAAAGAAAACATCAGCGCTTGAAAAAACCATCAAGCCGAGTGGGTTCTACAAGCAGAAGGCGAAGAGGCTGCAAATATTCGCAGATTTCGTCCTTTCCTTTGGCACTTTTACCGAGTTTTCAAAAAATGTCACGCGTGAGCAACTTTTGGATGTTAATGGTCTGGGTCCCGAGACGGTCGATTCCATTCTGTTGTATGCGCTGGACAGACCTGTATTTGTTATAGATGCCTACACGAAAAGGGTTTTCACCAGGCTTGGATTGGCTAAAAAGAAAAATTACGAAGAATGGAGACATTTCTTTGAATCCAACCTGCCGCCAGACGTTGGCTTGTACAAGGAGTTCCATGCGCTAATCGTTGAGCTTGCGAAGAATTGCTGCAGGCCTAGGCCGTTGTGCAAGCATTGTATCTTGAATTGGGAGTGTATCAACTATAAAAACCGGTGAGATTTATTATTCACATGGAAACGCTGTGGTTTTTTCTTCCAATGATTATTTTTCTCGGAATTGTGACGTCTTACGGGGACTGGAAGCACGGGAAGATAAAGAACGAATGGATAAAACTGGCCTTGATGTATGCCATTTTGGTAATGTTCGGGCTTGTGACTTTTCTTTTCTTGACGAACAACCTGATTTTCTCATACGTGCAAGACTACATAATAAATATCATAATATCACTTTTGGTGGGATTTTTTTTGTGGTACTTAGGAATATGGTCGGCAGGTGATGGTAAGCTGTTCTTCGCCTACGCTGCACTGTTGCCCCTCTCTGTATACAGCAACGGTTATGTTTCCCTATTCCCCTCAATTTCCCTTTTAATAAATATGTTTGTTCCTGTATCGTTAGTTCTAATAGCCAAAATGTTAATTAAAAGTACGAAAGAACTGAAGCTGGTCGCCATCAAGAAGGTCTTCAATACTGAAAAACTAATTATGATTGTAACATCGCTGTTCGGTATCTCCCTGCTCATCAGGGTTTTTCTTTCCATAACAGGCATATTGCTGGATGGCCTTACCAGAATGGCTCTGACATTCATTTTTTATGCGGTAGTAGGAAAGTTGGCGGGGAGGAGAATGAAAGTGGTTAGCATAGCTTTGGTTGCTGTTGCCCTTGTTTTTGGTTACAATTATGTGCTTTCGGCTGAATTCCTAGCCCGTTTCTCCATAATTTTTGTGGTTTTCATTTTCTTGCGCTATTTTGTCCGGGAATTGTCCAGTGACTTCTTTTCCGCATCACTGGGAATTGATAATTTGAGGGTGGGAATGTTCCCTGCCGAGATAGTCTACAAGCACGGTAAAGAATACAAGAAATTGGGGCCAAGTTCACCGACAATCAAGACAGTTAAGAAAAACGATATCATATTTAATTCAAAGCGTCTGTCGAGGAATGACATAGATAAACTGAGAAAATTGAAGTCAAAGGGAATAAAAACACTCAAGGTTTATCAAACAACCCATTTCGCATGGTGGATGTTTTTGGGTGTTTTATTAACCATCATTTTTCAGGGAAATATTCTCATAGTTGTAAAAGCATTTATTAATAGTTTCGCTATTTAATTATGAGGTGATTTTATGCAGGATAAAGTTGCAATTTCAAATGACAAGAGTTTTGCTGTAATAAATCTTGACCCGAAAATCTACTCTCTTAACACCGTGTATTCGGCTGCTTATGTTTTTCTGGACAAGGCCTACATAATACTTGATGGAGACCCAAAAAAAGTTATAAAGGTTTATCTGAAACCGAAGGGAAAATTTGATCCAATAAAAATGGGTCTGGAGTTTTACAACGAATTGCTCAACTACGCAAGATACTCGGCCAGTGTCAAGGAAAGTAATGAAATTACGAAAATGATGATACAAAGAGCCCTATTCTCCGCTGACTCGAGCCTCGTGCAGGAAGTGGAAGATAATGAAATAGAAGACTTGATAAAAGAACTGGAGCAGGAAGAGGATGAGGATGCAAAAGAACTGGTGAGTGTGTTGAAAGATGATGAGGAAACTGAAAAATAGTGTTTCAATAGCACTCAATAAGAGCTTCTATACCAAAAAATCTCTAGACTTGTGTGTAGAAAGGTTCACAAATTTATGCAAAATATCCAAACAGGAGAAAAACGACCGCTATGAAGTCCGATTTTCAGGTCTGTCGATAGAAGACCTTGAAGAAATCTCATTAGAGTTTGCAAACCAAGCTTTATTTTTCACAAAGACTGGTAGTTAATTATGTCCAAAACAGAGAAATCTGCGATTTTGCCATACAATTATGGGATTATTGGTGACAAGTATCTGGTCACCACCCAGTTCGGGGGGTGGTCCCTGCTTACCAAGAAGGAGTTTTTGTCCCTTTCAAGATTGGGTTTTGAAAATAAGGACAAATTGCTAAAAACTCTCAAAAAAGACAATGTAGTTATCTGCCAGAAAAATTTTGGACGTATATTAAAGGATTATAGAAATCTCAATCGCTTTTTGCTCCAAGGGCCTTCCCTGCATATAGTTGCTGTTACGCAGAGATGCAACCACAACTGCGTCTACTGCCAGGCAAAAAGACCTGATCAAAAGCAGGATATGAACAGGAAAACCGCGATAAAAGTCCTGGACTTCATTTTCAAGAGCCCGAGCAAGGCGATCAGCATAGAGTTTCAGGGCGGCGAGCCACTGCTCAACTGGGATGTTGTCAAGTTTATGATAAAAGAGGCCAGAAGGTTGAATGGCGAATTTGAGAAGAAGGACTTGCGCATAGCGTTAGTTTCAAATCTGACGTTAATGAACAAGGAAAAGTTGGATTTTCTTGTAAAAAATGGTGTTAGCATCTGCACATCTCTCGACGGTTCTGGAAAGGTTCATGACAAAAACAGAAAATACGTATCAGGGAAAGGTACTTACAAAGATGTTGTTGAAAAAATAAAAGAAATAAATGCGCTCTACAAGAAAAGGAAACTAAAATTCAAAATCAATGCACTTCCTACTATAACAAGACATTCTCTACCATACGGGAAAGAGATGATAAACGAATATGTGAGGCTGGGTTTTGATATAATCCACCTGAGATTTATGAACAAACTCGGGGAAGCCAAAAGGAACTGGAATGATATAGGTTATACCGCAAAGGAATTCATCGATTTCTGGAAGAGAGGTTTGGATTATATAATAGAATTAAACAAAAAGGGTGTGAAAATTAGGGAGAGGATGGCAACTATCATGCTGGTGAAAATCCTGCGCAGTATCGATCCAGGGTATACAGAATTGATGAGTCCTTGCGGCGCAGGAATAACGCAACTTTTATATGACTATGATGGTACTATATTCACTTGCGATGAGGGCCGGATGCTTGGGGAGAAGTTGTTTATGCTTGGCGATGTTAACAAAAACGGCTACAAGGACATATTCAGAAACGAAAATCTGGTAGGGATCTCCCATGCTTCAATTCTGGATAATTACTGTCAGACCTGTGCTTTCAAGCCCTGGTGCGGCACCTGTCCAGTGGTGAACTACGCAGACCAAGGGGGTATGGTTCCAAAGATAAGTGAAACCATGAGATGTAAGATATATAAAGCGCAATTTACATATTTATTTAATAGGATGCAGGAACCAGACGTGTTGAAAATATTCAAGAGGTGGGTAAATCAAGAGAAAAATTAAAGAGAAAATGCCCAAGATTGAGAAGACTGTTAAGGAATTCGTAAAGGACGAAGGAGGGGCCGTAACGAAGGACAACATACTTAAGGCAGGTATTTTTCTAGGCGCTGCCTCCCTTGCTTTGATGGGGACAGCAGCAGCAGACCATACCAGTCACACGAACGATCTTAGCGCTAGCTGGGATGGTATGTCTGCAACCGGGACCCATTCACATCACGGTCAGCATACAAGTTATTGATTTTGATTGAACATGAAAAATATACTATTTTTAAGCACAATTCTGATTTTAATGATAGTTGCGGGGTCTTCATACTGTTTTTTATCTCAACCTTTCCATCATCAACCCGAAACCTATAACTATCAGGAAAATCATCCTGAACAAACCTCATATACGCAAGAAGCGATTGAAATGATAGCCAGCAATATGCACAAACACATGTATCTCGAATTTTTGGCTAAACACACCGTATCCGCATCCTGTATAGCAATTGACGGGTTGAATATTAGCGTATGTGAAAATATGGAAAAGAGTGAAAGTAAGATGGATTGCATAGATAGTTACAATTATTATTTGCTTATCAAATCGAGATGCGACTTATTGGATGGTGGTTGGAAAAACCTCTGCGAAAGTGTCAATGGCGATTTGTGCGATAATCTTATCGGTGAGGATAAGGATATCTGTGAATCGATACTAAAGAACAATGTCTCTATTTGTGTTGCTGGAACTTCTTGGGATAAGTTGAATTGCGAAAAACATGTGTATACATACTGGGCCGTCAAAAATGAAGATGTAAGTGAGTGCAGTAAGATCACAGATTTTTATTCAAGGGCGTGGTGCAAGGCCATTGTTGAAGGGAGTTGCGTGAATTTTGTAGACACTATTACTAAGGATTGGGTATACTTTGAACTCTCTAGGGATTTGTATAACACAACCGATACTTCAATTTGCGGGGGTATTTTTTATCCCGAAATAAGGGTCGTGTGCCTTGACCACTCAATATCATATTTGCAAGCTCTGCTAAGCATTTAGGATTTTGCCTGGCCGTCTTCTAAGTTAACTTAATCTTTTGACTCCTTGGTTCCTCCCCGACTTAAAAGTCGGGGAATCGCTGTTCAGAAGTCAACTATGAGACATGAGCTTCATCTCCAAGCTGAAGCATGGAGAATTCCCGCTCCTGTCCGACATACCTTTAAAATATTTGATTAAAAAAGAAAGCGGACAGAAATGGGTAGAAAACACCGACTCATTTCTTAGTCTTTGCAGAAATTTGATAAGAAATAATTATACCGATAAACAAAATTGAGCAACACCCATATTTTCATACCTATATCATGATTAATAATTCCCGGGATTTTTTATTTCAACCGTTCTATAGATTATTAATTAAATATTGATATCTTTACGATATCAATATTTTCAATTTTAATTATGGGATACCTTGTGCTGATATACGTTCTTGTAAGTGCCTGAAAATCTTAATTTGAAATTAAAAAGACTATCATCAATGCTAACCGTCCTGCCTGAACCCAAAATCAGATAGCTGTAACCCTGCCTTTTATATAACAACATGGAATTGAATATCTGAAAGTGTTTCGGATGTAAAGCCGAACTATCTCTTTCTTGACCACCATAACAAAAATAGACGAATGGTTTAAATTTTAGAATAATGCTACTCAAAATGGTATGATCTTTATGTAAGACATTGACCAACTCAAAATATTCTTTAACCTTAGTTCGCATTTTTTTAAAATAATTAAGTGGTAGAAAATATTTTTTATCTGCATTAACACTCTTCATAGTTTTTATATAAAGTCTATGGAAGATTTTCAAGTCCTCCGGCCCATTAGATGTTTTAATTTCTAAGCCTTTTGCTTTTTTTATACATCGTCGGTGAGATTTGGAAATATTATACCAAAGTGTTTTCTGATTTTTTTCAAGATTGATATATACCATTCTTCCAATTAGCCTTGTTTTAATTTCGGCAGCAATCACGTCATCGATGAGGAAGGGGTGCAATTTATATTTTTCTTCCCAGATTCCACTTTCTGAGCAAAATGAATTGAATCTTTTAAGAAAATCCCTGAAAAACAACAAGTTTTTTGTGTTGCTTAATGGCCCTCCGTATCTGTCCACGAATATTTTATACCCATTCCTAGTTTTTGCTTTGAAATATGGATAAATTATTAGTTTCTTACCATTTTGGTATACGAATAGCTCTGCCTTTGAGTTGTGGATGAATTCAAATAAATTCATATATTTCCAAGTATAGAATATGTCAATTTTCGGTACTTTACCAACGGTCCTGTCCCACTCTTCCCTTTCCTTGCTTGTAATTGTGAAATGCATAATCAATATTTTTGGTTTATCACGTCTATAATATCCAAACTATATATGTTGAATTGCTTCAAATATCTTTCAAGTTCTCTCGCTTTTATTAATTTTTTGATGCTGTCTTTAGAAACCAAGTTTCTGACATAGTTATCAATATCAGAGAAAAAGGTCAAGTCTATATGTTTTAAAATATTATATGGACAAACATTTGCTGAATAAATTAATTCATGGTTCCTTGATACGAATTCCTTTGTCTTTACCATATCATTTTCTTTTTCCTCTGGCAAACCAACGATAAAAGAAAGGTGGCTTTTTATTCCAGTCTTTTTGCAATCTTTTAGAATTCGTTCCATCTCCTTGGTATTTGTGTTTTTATCCATCCTTGCTAGTATCCTTTCGCTGCCGCTCTCGGCCCCAAATCTCAATTGTACACATCCGGCTTCCTTCATCAATTCAATATCAGCTTTTCCTAAATTTTTTGGGATTGCAAGTGCGGTCCATTTTATTTCAAGTTTGTTTTCCAGTAAGCTTTTGCAAAAAGATAGAAGATACTTCCTATCGAAGTTTATTTCCGAATCCAAAAAATGGAATTTTTTCGTTTTGTATTTCTTCGATAAAATCGACAAATCTTCAACAACCTTCCTTAATGATTTGTTCCTAATGCCCATACCTTTGAGTGGTGAATAACAGAAAAAGCAATTATTCACACATCCTCTACTTACTTCATAAGGGAGAACAAGATTAACTAACTTTCTGTAGTATTTGAGTATCTCTTTATCAAAAAATGGGGTTGGGACATCTTCCATATCGCCCAAAGTGAATTTGTCAGGGGAAATAACTTTTGATTTTTCCCTTAAACAAAAAGTTATTTTTTGGTGGTTTTTTCCACTTTCAATCTTACGGATAAGGTCCCTGAATGAGACTTCATCATCCTGTACCAGAACATAGTCAATTATTCCGAATCTTTTAAGCATAAATGCACTGTATCGAGGTGGGAATGATCCGAAAAGGAAAATTTTCACATCATTTTTTTCCTTTAGTTTTTTTGCTATGCTTAAGGCAGAAAAAAATTTTGTATATGGAAATTGTTGCAAGGAATTTATCGTAAAACCCAAAATTTCTGCATTATCTTCATTAATCATTGATGCTATTTTCTCTGCGCATAAATCCAATAAAAAAAAAGGCCTTTTACCGCAAAGGTATTGATAAGTTTCACTTATGTTATTCTCAATAATGTTGAGAAACAATTTGAATAAATTATTTTCAGCCGTTTTTGATTTTATAAAAAGGTCCTCTATAATTGGCTTGTGTCCCATCTCAAATGTGATTGATGCCAAATTTGCAATATCCAAAGGAGGAGAAACTACACACCCAGGCCCCCTTGCTGGGGGGTTGCATAATAACACTTTCATATTAACCCACTACTTCTGAGTTGATAAGTTTGAGGCTTCTATCACACCAAGACGAATAGATACTTATCTAATATACTTCGTTGGTGTGGTACAGGTTTTTATCCAATTATTGCTTGTTCTATAACTTAATGGCCTGTGAGATTTAATAAAGTTGTAGAAGAACATCAAAACTGAAAAAGTTGCTGCCTGAAATATGCAGATTAAAATATTGGTCCGTCCGTCCATCCCCTCCCCCCCCCCC
>CAZBOB010000101.1:10533-13926 GCA_964492995.1 uncultured Desulfobacteraceae bacterium
AAAAATGGCCGCGGGGATACCTCGGCCTGAAATTGGGGATTGCTCCGAAGAGTATGTGCGAGGAGGCACCCTTCAGCAACTGGAACGCCTTGCTCACAGACATGGCGGTATGGTTGCGACCATGTGAACGTGGTCGTCCCCGACTGCAAGGCTTCTCATCTTTATGCTGTACCTCTTGGTAACCTGCATGAGCACATCACTGCACACGTATTTATGTCCGCATTTCCTTAATGTCTTATAGCGGCACTTGGTTATCCACAAGAGGTGGTAGGTCGATTCGCCAAAGCTGTGGCTAAAGCTATTCATCCGATCTTCCTCCCAAAGGATGACCTGATAGCTGCCCAGTTAACCGACAGTGGGCAGCTATCAGGTCATCCTTTCTATTAATTGCTCAGTGAGAAATAGATAGGTAAAGTGTCGCAATTCGTCTACCACCCGAAGGCGGCAGAATTCTTGCTCCGAAGATTTTTAAAGGCTAGGAAAAATTATATTTACACGCATGGAGATTTTTTATGAAGAAATTTATCTTCTTCAGAAATGATGATGTATGGAAACTTGATAAAAATTTGGAACTTTTAATAGATATTTTTCTATCAAGTGAAATACCGCTTCATCTTTCGGTTATTCCTGGGAAATTGACAGAACCTTGCAAGAATTTTCTTACAAATCTCACAAAAAAACATCCTGATTTAATTGAATTAGGTCAACATGGTTTCAAACATATAAATTACTGCAACTTAAGCGATAAATTTTTGAAATACGAATTTGGGGAAGAAAGATCCCATGAAGAGCAAAAAGCGGATATTCTTAAAGGAAGAAAGATCATGAGTTTATTAAACTTTGAATCAAAAATATTTATTCCACCTTGGCATGGTTTTGATGATAATACCCTAAAGATATTAGCTGATGCTAATTATTCAATAATATCAACAGATTTGAAAAAACCCGTTCCTGATAACATTTACAATTTGAGAAGTATACCAACAAGCATGTATTTGAATGAAAGGTGTGGGAAGGGGTGGCATACACAAAAAGCTGAAAAAATTATCAGAAAAATAAATAATATCAAGTATGATAAGATTGGAATCCAAATACATCATAAAGCATTTAATAATCTAGACGATTTCAATCAGCTAAAAAAGTTGTTACGGAAACTAAAAGGGGATAATTCTATTAATATCATAAAACTATCGGAGGGATTTGAAAACAACATATTAAAAGGAGGTATACATCTCAACTCCCTAATATATTACCTTACCTACCAATTTGTGCCTAAGCACCTAATTTTAACAAAAAATTCAAAAAATCCAATACTGGAAGATTACGATTTCCAAGATATGTATGACTATAAATTATCTGAAAAAACAGAATCACAAATATCAAAAGAATTATATATCAAATTAAAAAAAGCCATTAGAAAAAAATTGCCTGGTAACAATGGACCGATAGGTCTTCTGCTTTCTGGTGGTATGGATTCTGCAGCTATATTACATATCTTAAGGGAATTGACTGATAGGAAGATATTTACTATAACTGGTGCATACAGCAAACATGCTCCAAATCTAAAATTTGCCGAGCAATTGGCTTCTAAGTATAATACGGCACATCAAGAGATAATAATTGATCCCGAGGACTTATTAAAATTGAATGTATTATATTCCAAGAATACACCCCAGCCAATAGGTGATAATGGTTTTCTCTCAACTTATCTGATGGTTAAAAAATTAAAAGGAAAAACAAAAATCATATTTTCTGGAGATGGAGCTGACTGTTTGTTTGCCGGACTAAAATCTCATTATTTGGATTATATTGACAACAAATATTTTAGCGGTATAAAAACAGATAATTTTTCTGTTAGGGAATTTAAAAAAATCTCTTCAATTAAAAAAAGATATCCTAATTTTGGACATTATAGATATGGAGAAATATTTTTTGAAAAAGAAGAGGTCAAAAGATTTTTTAATTTAGATATCGATTTAACAAAACCTCTGAGAGAAATAACAAAAAAAATTAAAACAAGAGATATCCTAAAAAAACAAATTTTAGTTGATCTCAATTTTCTTGTAAAAAATAGGGTTGAGTATATACTGGAATCCAGCAGAATTAATAGAGTCCATATTGTATTACCTTATCTCGACAGAGATTTTGTAAAATATGTTTTGAGTATTCCTAGCGAATATATTATAAAAAATCTCAATCAAAAATATATTTTGAAAATAATATTTGAAAATAAGTTGCCTAAAGAAATATTAAAAAGAGAGAACAAAGGCTTTACACCTCCTTTTAAATTGTGGTATCTCAAAAATAAGGATTTTGTAATAAAAACATTAATCAAGAGTGCAAAATTGGGTATATCAAAGGAATATATAACCTATTTAGTAAAAAATCTAAATAAAAGCGATAACTATAGGATTGGAATGAAAATTTGGTTAATATTGAATGTTGTTTGCTGGTTTGAAAACAATGATTTCCTCTCAAAATAATAAATTCATAATTATCTATCAATAATAGAATTCGCAGAAAGACTTTTCAACATTAGATAATTCGTCTGTCTTATTTTTGCAATCTTCTTCTGAAATTTTTGTAATGTCATTAACTCTTTCTTCAACACATATGCCTGCATTACCCATAATCATGCTTTTGCATGTTATATATTTGAGGTAGCCTAAGGTGGAACAAGCACTCACGTCCTTGTTTTTGACATTTTTAATGAAATTTATTAGTCTATTGCAAAATATCTTCAATTCTTCATTTATTAAAGGATTACATTCTGAAACGTCATTTTTTACCAAAGCTTTACATATAACTTTAAGTTCATCAGCAGATATATTATCTACACTAGACACTATATTCTCACAAAAATTTATATCATCGGCGATAACGGCATTACATATCTCTTTTCTAGCATCTTTTATTTGATCACATTTGTTTATTCCATATAACAAACTATTGTAAAAATAGTAATTATTATAACAATTTTCTATTTTTTTAGGAGATTTATCGCATATTGAGATGTCACTAGATGTAAGAGCCATGCAAATATAGGTTTCATCATCTTTTAGAATACTTCTCGGAATTTCTGGGTTTGAAAGAAGACTATCGATATCAAGCCGTGTTTGATTGGCTGCTTGTTGTTCATTATTCCATTGTGGTTGTTCGCTTACTAGGATATAAATGACAACTACTATAATAACGGCAACGATTATGGAAGAAATGTGTAATATGGAAATGTTTTTTTCAGATTTCCTCTTATTTGTTTTTTGTTTTGGTGCTGGGACATTAACTTCTTCAGGCATATATAAAAATTCGTTTTGTATTATAAAAGTTTAACACTTCAGCGGGTGTGGGACATTAATCGCTCATCCTCCAGAAACGGAGTCTATACATCTATAA
>CAZBOB010000102.1:0-9829 GCA_964492995.1 uncultured Desulfobacteraceae bacterium
TTCGCCCTTGATGCCTCAAATCTGGGGCATCCTCGACTTTCGCTCATTTAGGGTTCAAGTTTCATGGCTTATATTTAAACTTATCAAATTCCGGAGTCAAATTAAAAAAGCGTAATGGGTGTTACCTATCGAATTTCAAATACATATTCACCAATTCATCCCGATTCTGTGGCGTCACTGTAACCAGCAAAACGTCCGACCGTTCTTTTATTTTTTGTATAAACCGATCCCCTTTCATGGCAATAGATCCGATCACAGGGTGATTTGAATCAAGAACCCCTTCAAGTGTTTTCTTGAAAAGCTTGGAAAAGCATTCCATCTTACCGATTTCATCAATCACTACCATTTCGTCTAATGTTGCGGGCATCATGGAAGGAACAGCAATTCTATCGATATCCGACAGATTTACGCCGTATTTCCCCACCCGCCACCGGCTCTTAATTCGCTCATGTGCCAGGACGCCTTTTTTTCGATCCAATGTGTTGATGGAAAATCCTACCCGCTTGCCCTTCTCCAGAATTTCTCGCGTAAAAAACCCTGTTGCACGTATATCGATTTTTTGAACTATTTTATGGATTAGGGTTGATTTTCCGCATCTTGGAGGGCCCGTGAACAGAATGTTTTTTGTTTTCATCTTGAATCTTTAAATCCCTGGAATTCTCGACTTTTGCAACGTTAGGGTGTATAATATTATTTAAAATCTGAATCTTGCATATTAATTAACGAGGAAAAACAAAGACCGGGATATGAAAAAATTAGAAAAACAATTTTACATGATATCCTCTGAGTCATCAGCAAAAAGAATCGAACAATTGGTCTCGATGAAAAAGAAGTCTTTGGCTATAGTGCTTGGCGGATATTTGTTCAACCTGGTATTTTTCCTTATTTTAAATCATATATACTTCGAAAAAACTATTGATTTTATTTTTCTTTTGAAATTTGCTGCAAATTTATTTGGTATAACTTTAATATATTTACTGATCATTTTTCTAATTTTATCCATTGTAAAAATATATAGAGAGCATTGGCCATCCTTTGTAACTCCGGCAATTATAATAACGTTATTGACCTTCTTAACAATTTCACTTGAACATTATAAAATATATTATGAGAATAAGAAAATGAAAACTGAAGTATCTTCCTTAAAAAACCAGGCATTTTCTTTGCTTCAGGAAGACATGGCCGATCATATGAAGGCATTGGATCTTTTGAACAGAGCAATAGAACTAAACCCAAACGATGCTATAAATTATAACAACCGTGGGGTCGCCTTGTATAAGTTAGGACGGTATCAGCAAGCCATAAAGGATTTTAACCGGGCCATCCATCTTGACCCGAATGATTTATATGCTTACAACAACCGAGGAAATGCCTACTATGAGCTAGGAAAGAAAAACCGTGCGTACGATGATTGGCGAAAGGCTTGTTATTTAGGAAATTGTGATGGATTAAATTGGGCTAAGAAAAAAGGGTTTTGTAAGTAGTGTCCATCCATAATTGATGTTGTTTTTTTGACTTTTTACGAAATCATAACCACCGGGAGGCCCTATATGATCAATTAGGGGGAGATCTTAATGGAACCCATCTATATTGCGGCCTTAATCAGCTTCATCGTTGGCCTTTTGGGCTATATTATCATTCGCTTTTGGATATTACCGATCGGCATGTATTTAAGAATTAAAGGCCGGCTCGCATCCGATATCGAGGCGTTCTTGGATATGTTGCAAGCCGAACGGCCTCAGAATAATGAAAGCTCGCAGATACAAGATCAAGGGGTGTCCATGCGCCGTCACTGTTCAGACCTGATTTCCATCTACCAAAACGAGCTGCCCTATTGGTACCGGCTCTACCTTGAAAGTAAAAAAGAGCGGCCCTTAGATGCCTCCAAGTTTTCAATGCGCCTTGCCAATACATGCAAACAGGAGCATGCGTTGCGACAAGTAAATGAAATTAAACGGCTTTTACACATCAAGCGCTCCGTCTTAAGGAGATAAAATAGCAGGGGCCGCAACCAAAATTTTTCCTTGCCAAAAATTTTTGTAAATTTTAAATTTTTATTCTTATATTTCAGGAAATAAGTTGAGAAATTGACCTAATATTGCAATATTTAGTCAGTTTGTTGACCATATTCCCGGAATCAAAGTCATTGTCACAGGTCCTTCTTCTTTTGATCTGGCCCAAGACTTCGGCGAGCCGCTAACCGGTAGAAAATATGTCCTTAAACTTTTTCCATTGGCTCAAATGGAAATTTCAAAGATTGAAAAGCGGCACGAGACAACTTCCGGTTTGGAATCACGTCTAATTTACGGCTCCTATCCCGAAGTCGTGCTTATGCGAGATAACAGGCGCCGTGAAGACTATTTGCGTGAACTCATTCAATCCTATCTGTTCAAAGATATTCTGGCGCTGGAAGGTATTCGATATGCCAACAAACTGGTGCGTTTGTTGCAACTGCTGGCGTTCCAAATTGGTAAAGAGGTGTCTTTAACCGAACTGGGAAAACAGCTTTCAATGAGCAAAAATACCGTTGAACGCTATTTGGACTTACTGGAAAAAGTGTTTGTTATCTATCGGCTGTCCGGTTTCAGCAGAAATTTGCGTAAAGAAATCACAAAAAGTCAGCGCTATTATTTTTATGATACCGGGGTTCGTAACACATTGATCGGCAATTTTAATCCTCTGGCTGTACGCAACGACAGGAGAGAAATTTGGGAAAACTATATCACCACCGAACGGATGAAAAGACAGGAGTATTTGCGCCTTGCAACCCATTCGTATTTCTGGAGAACATACGATAAAAAAGAAATCGATTTGGTTGAAGAGAGAGAAGGACAACTGTTTGGTTATGAAATAAAATGGAAGAATAAACCTGTTAAAGTACCCGGCGTCTGGGCTTCGGCTTATCCGGACGCAACTTTTGAGGTTATCCACCGAGAAAATTATCTTAAATTCATTCAGTAAATTGGAGACGAAATCTAAAATCATTAAAATTGATAGTGTTGGTCAGATTTTGTTTGAGCGCAGTAACCGGGCAAGGCATATCAGTATTTCTGTGAAACCATTCAAAGGCGTACGAGTTGCCGTTCCTTATGGAGTATCATTTGATAAAGCCAAGCAGTTTGCTCAGTCCAAAAGGAACTGGATAAAAAAACACCTGTATAAAATGAGGCAGGTAGAAAAGGAACATAAAGCCTTTTCAAAGAAATCGACCGAAATCAACAGAGCCGAAGCCAGAAAGAAACTTGTTAACCGCCTCAATGAATTGTCCGAGCAATACGGTTTTAGCTATAACAAGGTATTCGTGAGAAACCAAAAGACCAGATGGGGGAGTTGTTCTTCCAAAAATAATATTAGCCTTAACATGAAGCTGGTCAGATTGCCGAACGAAATGATTGATTATGTCATTTTACACGAACTCGTTCATACCCGGATAAAAAATCACACTAATGCGTTTTGGGCGGAATTAAATAAGTTTGTGAGAGATGCCAAAGAAATGAGTAAGAAAATTAATGAATATAAAGTGTTTCTGATGTAATTTTATTTTGCACAATTCCAGTTACACAGCCTTCTTACAGTCATTTTAACTTTTTCCTTACTCACGGAAATCATAAAAATATCGCTTACGAAGATTTCTGCGGAAGCTATTTTTACAGCGATTTCAGAACCCGCCGTCTTTTTTGTATTCTTCAAAATGGGGGAAATTGGTTCCGGGAAACTTTATCGTTCAAACCTGATTTAATCATCTAATTACCGTTCAGGATTTAACGAAATATCGGATTGATATCCAATAAATACAGAGAGATGCTATTAATTGCAGGTATCACCGACTATGACCTAACAAAAGTCTGTATCGCAATATGGAATAAGCAGAGGGAGATCTTACAAAAAGTGGAGGCGAACCTATTATCACCTGCGAACTGTTTTTGCAACAGTTTAAGCTTGAAATATATCACGTTTATTTTCTCGGTGATCTACAATGTAGAGTACTTTGGAGATTTCAGATACGTTTTTCTTGAGCGTTTCGAGTATGCTGCGGTCCAGATCATAAAAACGGGTATAAACGTTCCGAAACCCATCGGGGACCTTCTCGTAGGATGTCAGTACGCTCACCATGCGTCCGCCGAGGTCTCGAACCGCGCGCGTTATCCCCTTCAAGGAACCCGGTCGATCCTCTATCTGAATGGCCATCTGAATCCCTCTTTTACCGATGCCGGCCAGAGATATTAGGACGTTGCAAATATCCGATTGGGTAATGACACCCACAACGTCACCCTCCGGGCCTGTGACCGGCACCCCGGAAATTTTGTTTTTCAAAAGCACTTCGGCGGCTTCCTCCACGGTAAAATCCCATGGAACGGTGATGGGTTTCGGGGTCATAATGTCCTGAACTTTAATCTTACCGATCAGGCACAGCATTTCTTGAATCTCCAATGATATGGCATCGGAGGCCGAGGCCCGTTTTAGATCCCTGTCAGTGATAATGCCCACGAGTTTTTTGTTCTTCATCACCGGAACCATGCGAATATTATGTTCTTTTAAAAGTCCGATGGCATGCTGCATGGTTTCGTCTGCATCTACCGTAATTACTTCTTTGCTCATCCATTTGCGGACCAACATGTTTAACACTTCCTCCATAAGATTGATTGTACGAAAATATAAAACGTACTTTTTGACGTTTCTTGCTGATAGTCTGCAAAGACCTTTCTCAACGTCGAAAACCATCCATTCCCACTAAAATTTTGTGAAGACTTTTTAATAACATCCTAAGATTATTAATTTATGAGCAAAATTTATACCAATCGGGGAAAAATAATTAGGTTGCTATAACCTTTTATTATAATTGTGATTGTTGATGCGATACTGTGATTTGAGAAAAGAATAAAGGGATGAATATGTCAGTATTTTTTACAAATAGTAAAAATCCCTGAAAGTTCCGAGCAATCTCTCATTTGAATAACAAATAACTATTATCAATAAAAATATCGAATTTGTTCAATATAGCACTCA
This sequence comes from uncultured Desulfobacteraceae bacterium, assembly GCA_964492995.1. Lineage (GTDB taxonomy): Bacteria > Desulfobacterota > Desulfobacteria > Desulfobacterales > UBA11574 > S5133MH16. The sequence goes on from CAZBOB010000102.1 coordinate 5,008, forward strand.
TCATACTGTTTTTTTGTTTTCATGAAATTTTAATGTGATAGTGTGATGTCCATTTGATATCAAACAAATTTAGATAGTTGCACTCAATTGCAGATACAAAAAGGTAGGATAAAATAAATACATATCCTCCTTGAAGAGCATTGCGAGTGTGACGTATCTGAAGATTAATGAGATTCATTTTCATCATATTCTTTATCTGGTGAAATTTCCGAACTATCAATACCATCCTTATCTTCAGTGCCATTTCTTTTTTCCTTTTTTCCCTGAACAACTCCAATAAAGTATGTAACGAATCCAAATAATACAACTATTATAGGATAGATCCAGCTAGAATGTTCCTTTAAAAATAGTACGGTTTTGTCAAAAAGCTCTACGTTTACCTTAATTTTTTCTTTGTATGTCTCTAAAGCTATTGATGTTGGAAGATTATTTATTTGACCTAAAGCACAAAGTGTAAAGACAAGCTCATGCTCACCGGCGCTCTTCGGTTTGATTAACCAAATCCACTTAGTATCTGAATAAGAATGAACGGTCTGGATATTAGGATTTTCTGCCGAAATTATGAAATCAAGGGAATGAAGTGTTGCTCTCATTCTATCTGATATCTTTATTTTGCCACCTTTGACTGTATGTTCTTTTGGCAAATTTTTTTTAAGCTCATCTAATTTCTTTTTCAAACTTACAGTTAAAAAGACTCTCTCTTTATCATTAAGATTCATTTCTTTCGGAGCGCTTACTACTGCGTGCCCAATTTTTAGTTTGTTAAATATATCATCACCAGCTGGAGGTGGTATTATTTGTGGAACGCCTTCCGATAGTATGGCTTTAAGAACATAAGGATTTGAAAGTTTTGGCCCCTCGACTATTACTTCTATATATTTGTTTGGTTCACCTTCTATACTTATTTTGTGATTCGGACTGATTTGGCTTAATAAATCTTTAGGCAAATCAGACATTTTTGGGATACGTTTACCACCATATTCGTCAATATAACCTGCGATTGCCGCCATAGTAATATTAGCATCATTAATTGCAGCATTTTGTCGGCCCCGTTGCCTGTAGGCTAAAAAGTTTGGGATAGCGATCGCAAATAATATACCAATTATTGAGACAACAATCCCTAGTTCGATCAAAGTAAATCCATATATTGAATTACGCTGGCTGGATCTCATTTTGACTCTCTACTTTTTAAAACTTCATAAGCCAGTTAAAATTAAATATATCTTGCCGTATATGAAAATTTACGTGATGTCAATATGTTAAGATACGATTAAGTGATCGCAACATTATCAGGCATTAGTCCTGATGTCAAATTATCCACAGAGTATAAAAAATAAACTACACCAAATCAAGTTTAGGCCATCAAACCTTGAAAAATTAGCCAGGTTAGGAAAAAGAAAAAGATGAATTTTGGTTTGTTTTGGGATTTAATTGTTATTGGATTTTAATGATTTTGAGAAAGTCGGCTGGATTCACGATTTTTATACCGTGGAAAATCTTTAAATCTGTAAGATGGTGGTCACCTGATATGATGAAATCAGCTTCTCCTTCCAGGCCGCAAGCCAGAATTTTATTGTCTGCCGGGTCGTCCGGAATGGCGTCTATTTCTATCTTTCCTGGGGTAATAACGGCAATCTTACTCATTTTACCAAGAAAGTCATAAACCTCTTTCCTGGTTATTTTGTTTTTTTTCATCAGCTTTACAAGCCTGGGATAGCGCAGTACTTGCTGGGTTTCTTCCAGAATGGCCGGAGAGATGATTAAGGTGAATTTTCCCTCCAAGACAAGTTTAAGGATTTTGGCCGGATTGCCCTTGGGGGTAAGTATAGCGCTTACTAAAATATTTGTGTCAATTACAATCCTGGTCATATTGCCCTGGCCGCCTTGACGGCTTCATCAATTGTTTTGGTAATAGTTTTAGGGCTTTCATCTTTCATTTTCTCCCAAATCTGCTCAAGGGCTGACATGGCTTCATCTTTGTCCTTTTGCAGGGCCTGGAACTTTTCCATGGAGACTACGGCAACCAGCGGCTTGCCGGCTCGCTCTATAATGTAGTCGTCGCCTTTTAAAGAGACTTCGTTCATTATCTGGCCCAGGTTTTGCCGGGCCTTCATGGCTGAGATTTTTTTAAGCATTTTCATATACCTTTGTGTTTGTGTTAATTATAATGATTAATATAACCATTATAGTTGATATGGGGAGTTTGTCAAGGGGGTGGTTGGGTAAGATAGGTTGGTGAGACGGCGCTACAATGAGGTTGGCGCTCCTGATAACAGGATTAATGTGGTTGTTAGCCAAGTCCTGACGCCCCGGACAAAGACCTCTAAACCGGTATTGGACTTCGTAGTCACCGCTCACCAAAAACATATTATCATAATATTCCGTTTAATCAAATCATTTTTTGGAAAATGCATATTCCGATCGATCGCGAACACCGATTCCGATCAATCGCGAACAGCATTCCGGAGCATCCCGAACAAATAAATATAAGTAATTGAAAGCAGCGCTGGTAACCTGTAAACCGTCGGCAAAGTTAATATCTCATGAGTGAACGAGGAGGAGCTATGCCGACAAAAAGGTTGACCATGCGCAAAATCAGAGAAATTTTACGGTTAAGGTTCGATTGCAAACTCACCTATGGGGAAATAGCCACAAGCTGTGGGATCGGCCGAACGACGGTATCAGACTATTTGAACCGTTTTGAGGCCTCCCCCTTAGGCTGGCCGCTTCCTTCGGAATCACTGTTCGCCATCACCGGAATACGCATTCCTGAACATGTTTCCCATATTTTGTTTTAAACTCATGATCTAAAACCCCGTTTAATTTAACCCACCAATGCTGTTCACTCAGCCCGGATTACTCATAAACCGAGTTTGTCACAGCTGTTAAACGAGGCATATGAAGTTGTATTTGAATTTCAATTATTCTTTACACTTTGTAAAAACAAATAAGTAAATACAAAATCAAACCAATTCTACAAAGCATTTAAAAAGGCTTGCCAAGCGGTTGGAATTGGTGTATTTCTTTCACAAATTTACGCCCCCGTAGCTCAGTGGATAGAGCAATGGATTCCTAATCCATGTGCCGGAGGTTCAATTCCTCTCGGGGGCCCCAATAAAAACAGAAGGTTATGGGTCCGATCATTATTACCTCATCCCGTGGCATTCCCAGGATAAATCCAATTTTCATCCCTGTAGTAACTTTCCTTGAAATGCTCTGTATCAACAAAAGTCTTAAGAAAATATATGCGATGATGAGAACCTCTCTGCCGTTCAACCGAAAGAACTTTGACAATACAACCGAATATTGTACGCCATACGGTTATGAAGATTCCCGGCAATAAATCTCTTCATGAATTCGACGTCATCAGTGGATGCAATTTTGCCTTGATATTTGACCACCGAATCTTTATTTTATAAATAGTGCCTGAACGAAAACTGTCTTTTTCGCCAATGTCTGCGTCAGACTCAAATTTTAATCCTCGAAATACTAACAGTATTACTGTGGTTAAAATTTTCGTCTTCCTTGATCTTAACAAAAAATCCTAGTTTTCGTTCGGGCACTAAATAATATTTGAAAATTTGAAATGTTAGACAATAGTTGGCTTTTTTTGATCTTTTTTAAAAAAAGGTTGAACTATTACCTGAATTTTGCACGAGTCGGAGGCTTTCATATGCAAGGCACTTAAGGGTGAAGTCATAGTGAACTATTACGAGCCCTTAATAACGTAGCAGATGGAAGACTCCGCCTTGCCCTTTGGGTGAAAATTAATGAATAAAAAAAAAGCATTATACGATATACCATTTGGGTAAAACCTATAATTACATTATTTTGTATAGACCCGGCTCAAATAAGTAACCTAAAGATTCTCATTAATTTTCATGCAAGATTCGGGTATTATGAGAAGGATATGAATACAAATGAGGAATTTTTTGTTAAACTGAAGCAAGAGCAGATGAAATACCGGAGTAATGATAATGATTAAGAAAATTGTATCAGGTGGTCAAATTGGTGCAGACCAGGCCGCATTAGATGTGGCAATAAAACTGGGAGTCCCACATGGTGGATGGATTCAAAAAGGCCGTAAAACTCAGAGGGGAACATTACCGGAAAAATATCAATTAAAAGAAATGCCCATTGCCGGTTTTGAAGAACGAATTGAGCAAAATGTTATCGATTCTGATGGAACAGTAATAATCTCCCATGGAGATTTAACCGGTGGTGCTGATTATAGCCAAAAAATGGCAGAGGCGCGTAAACGACCCTGTCTGCATATTGATTTAAATGAAACTTCTGCTGTTATGGCAGGTTCTAAAATAAACACTTGGATAATAGAAAATGAAATTGAGGTGTTGAATGTGACGGGCTCAAGAACCAGTGAAGATGCTAAGATATATAAAGAGACAATGGTTATTGTTGAAGAAATTATTTTTCTGGAGCTGCTAAAGGCTAAACCTGGCGAACATCTTACGGATTATAATCAAAAGGATTATATTAACAAACTTCCTATCCCTCCAAAAACGGTTGATGAAGCCGTTGAACGATTAATCTCCAATTTGGATTTGAACGAAAAGGTAAAAATAGCAAACCAAAATTTAGATGATCTATGCAACTCAAATGCCAATTCATATGGTTATTTTAAGAATGTCTTGGGTCTGCTATCTGGGAATAAAGAGTTGCTGGCATCTTGTCGATCCATCTCGAAAAAGCATGTGTATAATGAAGACGATGCTGCACGGGTTATCATTGAGGTTTTGAGGAAGAAAGTAAGACAGACCCATATATTGAGAGTTGTAAAGTGAAAAAAACACCTCCCCTATAA
>CAZBOB010000102.1:9929-13911 GCA_964492995.1 uncultured Desulfobacteraceae bacterium
TAAGACAGACCCATATATTGAGAGTTGTAAAGTGAAAAAAACACCTCCCCTATAAATTAAATCCTAACTGATCGTAAACTAAAGGGGAAACATAATATCCGGATCCAGGGCCTACTGCCCGGAGCAAGGCAAGATCCGTTTCCTCGGAGCAAGTGATTGAATACTGGATTTGTGGATTGAGCCAAATTAAAAGCAAGGACATGTACAGAAAGCTTGTTGATAGTGAAAATTATTTGTTACACTCATGTTTAGACTTTTCCGCCACATATATGGCGGTTTCCACACTTGAATATGAGCTAAACAAACGCTCCTCTTTAGCATCGTCACAGACGGTTCATGCGTTGCATAGTGTTATCCTAAAAAAAGTTCATTCTCACCAGAGGCAGTCCTATTTTTTATACAGAAAAGCGGCAAAAACCCTCCGTTTTCTTGCGTCCGCCGGTGAAAACCCGGACCTGTCCGCAGAATCTATAGAGAGTCTTAAACATATTGTTGCTGATTCTGACGGACCTTCACATCGGGCAGCGGCCGAGGCATTGGGATCGCTTCCTCTGAAAATAAAAGGGCCCTTTTTAAATGAGGAACGCATAAAAAAAGTCTCCTCCATCAGATGGGACGAGTTGTGTGATAAAACAGGGTTAAATCAATGCCGCCATATGAAATATATCGGGCGAAGTCTTGTGTTCTCCTTAGCGAGTGATCTTGTGTTTGTAATGAAACTGTCAAGATCGAATTCTGAGAATGCGTCCTTAAATCGTGAGGCATTATGGATGGAGTATTTGCAAACGATTAAGCACGAATTTCCGATAAAATTTGATATACCCACACCGTTCAGGTTTGGGAAAGCGTATCTATTCAGGCTGACAGATTTCCCGGATAAACTGAAAAACAGAGTTAATATACATATGGATTCCGCCATATGTTTTACGGTCCATCCCGACTATTTTGTTTATCCGAATCCCTTTCCTGATGAAGAAAGAGTTGATTGGAACAATTTTATGGAGGTTATGAAGCGGAACGCCTGGCTTCTTGGAAGGCTGGCTTCAATGGGTATCGTTCACACTGCTCCGGTACCTCTTTTTCACAATCGTGTACAAAGCTACCGCCGGAGTGACGGAGGATATTATGAATGGCCCAGAGGAGGAAGGCTGGACAGATGGTTAATGTCATGCCGCTATCCTAATCTGGGGAAATCGGGTATCAGAGATTTTGAGCACCTTGAGGCTATTTCGGGCTCTTCTTGTAAATATTACAGGCTGCTTGGAAATCATTTTATAAGTATTATTCTGATCTGTGCAAGTTATTTCCGCAATCATCATCCTGAACGGGCGGGTTTTGATAAAAAGGGATATCCCGTAGATGCACGAAACCTTTTTTGCCCTGATTTAATGCGGGCGCTGATAGAAGCTTCATTTAATTCCTATTATGAAGGATTCACCGGGAAAAAAGCGAGTGATCGTTTGCCTGTTGATTTTGATAATTTTGTTTTACGTTTGATTGAGGAATTCGGAGTTGATCGATATATGGAGGAAATTTTCAGAGCCACTGATCAACAGGAGATGAGCGATGTTGAATTCAATGAATTTTTATTGGAGCACGGGTTTAACCGGAACAACATAGAGGGACTGCCAAAAGGTCTGGAAGATATAACAATGATGACCGGCCCACACTTGGGAGGTTTTAATCAAAGGATTTCTCTGCCCGAGCTTATTCACTTCACGGAAACCGCTACTTCTTATTGTATATGTGATCGTTTTATTTTTGATGGCTTTGTAAAAAGTCCAACTTCTGCGTTGCGCTGCATTCCTCGTCACTGCGACGTACTATAAGTACTTCTCATTCCTCGGAATTTGCGCGCCTTGAATTTGGACCTTTTTACTTTGCCATCAATTTCTGACTTTTTACGAGACCGTCAATGCTTGATTGAACACCGATCAAAGAACGTCTCTGATTCGTTCCATTGCCTTCTCAACGTTTTCGTAACTATTAAAGGCACTGATACGGATAAAGCCATTGCCGCATTTGCCAAACCCGGGGCCCGGGGTTGTGACCACACCAGCTCTTTTAAGCAGCAGATCAAAAAATTCCCAGGCATCGCTTTTACAGTTCACCCAGATATAAGGTGAATTTTCACCGCCTACAATTTCAAAACCAAGTTCTGCCATCTCTTTTCGTATCAGGGCGGCATTTTTCAAATAATAGTCTGTCAACCCGATGATCTGGGCTTTACCTTCTTCAGTGTAAGCCGCTTCGGCCGCTTTCTGAACCGGATAAGACACACCGTTAAACTTGGTAGACTGCCGCCGGTTCCACAACGTATGTAAGGAATGCTTCTGACCGCTCCCGTCATAAGCCATGCAGGTTTTGGGAACAACCGTGCAGGCACAACGGGTACCGGTAAAACCGGCGGTTTTGGAAAAGCTCCTGAATTCGATGGCAACTTCGCGAGCACCTTGAATCTCAAAAATCGAGCGTGGAAGCGTTGGGTCCCGGATATATGATTCATAGGCTGCATCAAAAAGAATAAGCGCTTTGTTTTCCCGGGCAAAATCTACCCAGGTCTTCAACGTGTCCCGGGAAATGGTCGCGCCGGTGGGATTATTGGGAAAACAGAGATAAATCAAATCCACCGCTTTCTCAGGGAGGAGTGGAACAAACCCGTTTTCGGGCAAACTCTCCAAATAGAAAATTTTGTCATATCTCCCGTCATTAAAATCCCCGGTTCGGCCGGCCATCACATTCGTGTCAAGATAAACCGGATATACCGGATCTGGAATCGCCAGACTAATATCCTTGTCAAACAGCTCCTGGATATTTGCGGTATCGCATTTGGAGCCGTCACTTACAAATATTTCTTCCGGACTTATATCCGCCCCCTGGGACTGATAATCGTTGAAAGCGATCTTTTCCCTTAAAAAGTCATACCCCTGCTCAGGCCCGTAGCCGCGAAAAGTCGCCTCCGAAGCCATCTCTTTCACACCTTCTTGAAACGCTTGAATACATGCCGGCGGAAGCGGAAGCGTTACATCACCGATTCCAAGACGTATGATCCCGACATCCGGGTTCTCCTTCTGATATGCAGATACACGGTTGGCAATTTCAACAAACAGATATGAAGACCGAAGTTTTAGATAATTTTCATTGATTCGGATCATGATGCATTCTTTCATTGGGATGGTTTTTATTAAATAGGTTATTTCTTCATACGATCTTTAATGAAAAAATAAATAAGATATGCCACCCCTGCTAAACAAGCAAGTTTGAACATCCATAATTCACCCAATAGGTTTTCCATAATATTAATACCCCGCAGTTTTTCTAATTAAACGTCTCGGAAAATATACAATTTAGTGAAAGCGCTGGTTATTTAATGGCAATTTGTTTTTGCCATCAGAATGGAATAATGGAATGCTGGAATATTGGGGCGAAGCTCCTGAGTCACTTCACTTTTCAGCACCATAATCACTATATATATCATACAAGTTAGGCGTTTGCAATTTTTCCAGAGCTTAGCGTGCTATTAATTTCAGGGCTACTGACCTATCGTAAATTCAGATTCAACATATTTTAATGAAGAATCCACACCTTGAGGGCATATAAAAGATGAACGTCGATGTTCAAATTGTTGCGTCTGAAATTACGACTAAACCTTCATATCACGTTGAAATTACGTATACAGGTCAGGAGTTCTGAATTTATGAGCAGCCATGGGTACAACAATTTTATATTCCGAATAAGCGTAAAATAACGACTAATAATAAAAAACAAAAAGGCTTACAAGATCTTGAAATACTTGAAAGCCTTTAATTTTATTGGAGGCGGCAACCAGATTCGAACTGGTGAATAGCGGTTTTGCAGACCGCTGCCTTACCACTTGGCTATGCCGCCCAAAAGAGACCTTTGCAAAACGCCCCCTTTTGCCCAATACCGGCGTCAGGCTCAAATTTTAACCCGCCACCGAACTTTGGTGGGTTAATCCTCA
>CAZBOB010000103.1:0-13826 GCA_964492995.1 uncultured Desulfobacteraceae bacterium
TTTATCAACAGGCTCAAATTTTAACCCGCCACCGAACTTTGGTGGGTTAATCCTCGAAATACTCAATGTATTCCTGCCTGCCCCGTAGGTCCCCGTGAAAATGCCGGGACATGGCCGGCAGGTCGTACCGGGGTGGTTAAAATTTTCGCGTTGACTCGGGGCGTCCATGCCCCTCGCCCTTGCGGGCAGCTTGACAGCTGTCCAATTCTGCTATCCTGCAGAATTGCCCTTGGTCTTGAACCCCGGTTAAATATGAAATACGGATTTAACTGGGCAGGCAAAATTAAGCATTTTTCAAAGGTCTCCCAAAAGACAAGCAAGATGGGGTGATTTATTTTTTCCGAGGCCCTAACTCTACCCGAATATTGCATACACAACCGGCAAGGGGTCTCAGAGTATTGGCACAAGAATCACAGCAACATAGGCGAAATTATCAAGCAACTCCCAATTGTGCGTCTAGTTTTTGGTCATGCATGTCAATAATTTGACGGTTAACCTCTTCTTTCGATTTCCCTGCAGTTCCTAATCTAACCCTCCAAGTTTTGATTTCCTTATTAAAAAGGTTATATCTTATTGATATAATTTTGCTTAGCGATTTTCCAGGTTAAATTTACAAAAATTATTTCCAAATGGCATATATAATGCAGAGAAAAGATTCTGTAATCTCAAAAAGAAACAATATTTTACAAAACATGTTATTTTATGGCTTGAAAACGCTTATCCGTTTTACTCGCTTTCACCGTTACTCTATGAGAATAAATAGCCTGAAAAAGATAACTGCCAGAATGTTTAATTTGGGTCAAAGGAAAGATAGGCGATTCAAAGTAGATGACCGTGCATTTGTTGTGTTTGGACCTCATCTTCACAAAAGGAAGACAATTATCGATATAAGTATGGGTGGGCTTAGTTATGTTGATGGAGAAAATCAGTTAACAAAATCACTTAGATTAAACATAGTGGCCGATAATTCTTTGTATTTTGATGATAAGGTTTTATTTATACCCATTTTGCAGTCGGAACCGGTCTATTCCCTTGACGATTCGATAAAAACAAATCGACAAGCTGTACAATTTATGGGACTGACGACAAGTCAAAAATCTCAATTGAAAAATTTCATCCAAATCCACGCCACAGATAGTGTTTAAGTAGAGTTGGGGAAAAAATAACAAATTACTACTTGAACTTTGCACAGGTCGTAAGCTCCCTTGTGCCAGATTCAGATAATACTTCCGGATGTGACAATTAAACGTCTCGGTATTTCTACAACTTATTAAAGTCAATAGGGTTCAGGGTAAACACATTTGAATCCCAATACAGGGAGAACGCTCCACGACGGCGTGTATCTCTTTCCAACCGACTGAAACTTGTGCTTAAGCACCCGTAAGCCCGAGCCGCGCCAGAGATATTAAGAACAATTCGTCGCTAAATTATCCCATTGATTTTTTAATTCATAATTTCATTCGGCTCGGGCTAACGCGTGCTAAAGCCCTTCAAACAGTCAATCGGTTTCCAAGAGAAACACGCCGTCGCTACGCTGCACCGAAATCAAATGCGTTTACCCTGAAATAGGGTTTTAGGGAACTTGAGTTTTTGCCTTATACATTCCAATTGTGACCTGCCCGCTTGTGCCCCAGGCCGCCTCGCATTGCTCAGCTGGCGGACGAGCTTGCAATGGCAGGCGGGGCGAAGCGAACTAAGTTCGCTTCAGTTCATAAGATTTGGCAGAAACAGAGCGATCTGAGGAAATAAAAGAAGAATCAGATTGCAGAGAAGCAAAGCCGCAAGCATGGGGAAAACACCCCTGAAGATATTTCCCAGTGGAACATCTTTGGCAACTCCATAGACCACATAAACATTGACCCCCACAGGCGGGGTGATTACACCCATCTCTGTAATTAATACAATCACCACTCCAAACCAGATAGGATCAAACCCAAGAGTTTGAACCACCGGATAAAATATAGGGATGGTCAGCATAATCATGGCCAGAGCGTCCATAAAACATCCGCCGAACAGATAGACCAAAATTATCACACCCATAACGGCATGGGGAGGGAGGGGAAGAGAACTCACCCATTCGGCCAGTTCGTAAGGCACCCGGGTAATGGCCATAAAATGGCCAAATATTACGGCACCGGTTACGATTACCATTATCATACAGCTTATTTTGGTGGTATCTGCCAGGGATTGAACAAACGCATGCCATGTGAGTTGCTTTCTGAAAACCGCGATCAGGATGGTTAAGAATGCGCCTGTAGCCGCCGCCTCGGTTGGCGTAAAAATGCCAAAAAAAATACCTCCCATGACCAGCGCAAACAGTAACAAAGTTTCAAGCACACCGGTAAAGGATCTGAATTTCTCCTTGAAACTGGTTTTGGGGCCGGGAGGGGCAAGGGAGGGATTTTTCATAACTCTGAGGTGAATGGTTATCAAAAAAAATATTATTTTATTATTTTTCTGGATGTTGCAGAGAGTTTGTGGACGCATCCGCCAAAACAAATTACGAGTCTTCTTGACATTGAGATTTTATTAGTCTAAAAGTTCTCTGATATAATTAATAATGGGATAGTAAATAGTAATTTATAACAAAATCTAAAAATTTTTATGAAAGGAGATTAAAAATGGCAGCAAAAATTATCAAGGGAACTGAAGTCAGGGACAAGATACTTGAAGAGATTGAGGCCGAAGTAAATGAAATTAAAGAAAAGCATGGTGTTGTTCCGGGTCTTGTGACCATTCTGGTCGGTGAAGACCCGGCTTCTATTTCATATGTAACCGCGAAAATTAAAACCGCTCATAAGCTCGGTTTCAACGAGATTCAGGATAGTCAGTCTCCGGATCTTTCCGAGGAGGTTCTTCTGGGGCTTGTTGACAAATACAACAAAGACGATTCAATCCATGGTATCCTTGTACAGTTGCCCCTTCCAAAACATATTGATGACAAAAAAGTATTAAACGCAATTGATCCTGACAAGGATGTGGATGGATTTCATCCCGTAAATGTGGGGCGTCTGATGATTGGCGGAGATGAAGTCAGATTTCCTCCCTGTACACCGGCAGGCATACAGGAACTGATAGTACGTTCTGGTGTTGAGACAAGCGGAGCCGAGGTGGTGGTTGTGGGCCGTTCCAACATCGTCGGGAAACCCATAGCCAATATGATGCTCCAGAAGGGCCCGGGGGCCAATTCAACAGTGACCATTGTTCATACCCGTACAAAAGATCTGGCAGCACATTGTAAGCAAGCGGACATCCTGATTGTGGCCGCAGGCGTTCCAGGATTGGTAAAACCCGAATGGATCAAACCGGGTGCATGCGTAATTGACGTGGGTGTCAACAGGATCGGTGAGAAGATCAGTGAAAAGACCGGGAAGAAGATTGCCATTTTGAGCGGAGATGTTGATTTTGATGCCGCCAAGGAAATTGCAGGATATATTACACCGGTGCCCGGAGGTGTTGGGCCCATGACTATTACCATGCTTATGAAAAACACACTTAAATCTCTTAAATTTAAACTGGGGGTTGCCTAATTATACGTCTCGGAAATTCTACAACTTCTCGAGAATACATGTTTTTTTAATGCAATATGTTTATGGCATCAGAATGGAAGAATGGAATGCGGGCCTCCGGCTCGTAGTGCCTACGGCTCGGAGAGAATATTGAGGGTAAAGGCGGAAACAAACCATTTTAATTTTAAAAACTCCTTTCCTTCAACTTGGTTCAGGACAAGCTCACCCATCATTCCATTACTCCATCATTCCACTATTCCAATTGGGGCGAAGCCCCTAAGTTCAATATGGTGTTTAGAAACAGCCTAAATGACACCGAAAATCCGGGGAATTAACGCCTGAATTTTTCAGGGTAACGGTTTTCGGCGTAAATCCTATCTAAAACTAAATTGAGCGATTTTTTACTTGATCTCAGCACATCTCTTCGCAAAAAAATCGCTCAAATTAGGTAAAATATATTTGCATTCCGGACGAAAGATCTTCCATTTCCGCCGGATCTAATTTCAATACCGTTACCCAATGTTAAAGTTTGTTTCAGATTTCCGTTTCTCATTTGTATTCCGATTCTTTACTAAATTTTTTTTTGGAAACGAGCGAAAGATACTGTTAGAAATAGATCGCGAAAACAATAAAAAATAAAAAAGGTGTTTTTTCTGTTTAATTAACTGCATGTGCTAATAATAACCGAAATTAGTAAGTTTTCAATAAGTTCTGGTGTATTAAATAATCATATTGACCCGGATCCATAATTTATTGAGATGTTACCGAAATTATTGACAACCCTATGTTATTCATGATAAATTACAATAATTAATAACCAAATTAAAATTTGCAAAAAAATATTTTTTTACAGTGGTTTTTAAAAAACGGTAGCATACCACAATTTCAGACATTTTAACCGTCACCGATCTTTAGCGGATTAAGATTACTTTTAGCATTCAAACTTATAATAAATCGAGCATATAGTGGATCAGAACAGATTAATAATGCTTTTAGATCGAATAAAACAGACTCTTTATAAGTGTAAAAAGCTTATTGGGCACAGGGGAATCTCGTTTTTTATTTTAAGTTATACCGGCTCTACAGTGAAGCAGTTAACCGTTTCCAGACGCTTTTTAGGCATTATCAGCGCCGGTTTTACTATCTTTGTAATATTGTCCGCCTTTGTTATTTATGATTATTATACTATTAAGACGACATTCAGCAAACAGGAACTCGAGAGCAAGATTGCCAATCAAAATGATGAGATCGTCATCCAGCGCCGGCAAATTCAAAACTTCGCTGATGAGATCAACACGTTAAAGTCAACGCTGGTTAATTTAAATAATTTTGAAAAGAAAATACGAATTATTGCCAACATTGAAAAACCTGCCGATCATGACAGCCTTTTTGGAGTGGGCGGTTCAATTCCTGAAGATTTCGATTCACAGATTCCACTTGAAGAGAAGCATAACAGTCTGATGCGCGAAATGCATTCACAGACCCGGCAGCTAAACCTGGCATCAATCAATCAACAAAAAGGGCTTGAATCCCTTTATAACTCTCTTGAATACCGGCGAAATCTTTTGTCATCTACCCCCGCGATCCGTCCAGCAAATGGGTGGATATCTTCGGGGTTCGGATACCGGAAATCCCCTTTTACAGGTCTTCGAGAATTTCACAAAGGATTGGATATCGCCAATCACAAGGGCACACCGATTATGGTTACCGGGGATGGCATTGTAACATTTACCGGGGCCAAGGGAATGTTGGGCAAAGTAATTGTAATTGATCATGGCCATGGAATGGTTACCCGTTACGGGCATTTACAGAAGATATTAACAAAACGGAAACAAGCGGTAAAGAGAGGTGATACTATCGCTCTTATGGGCAATTCAGGACGCGGAACAGGCCCCCATCTCCATTATGAGGTTTTATTAAACGGAATCCCGGTAAATCCAAAAAAATACATTCTGAATTAAACATCTCGGAACTTTTACAACTCAATGTAATCAACCAACATTCTTTACAATCTATTCCTTGGATTTTTTTTACTTTTCTTCCCTTTCATTTCATTTTATGATCCTTACCGTGAGATCGTCACAACCGGTTTTGCAATATCTATTGATTAATGTTATACTCTGAGCCAAAAATATAAAGTAAATATTCAGGAGGAATATTGATTATATGTTCGCACATTTTTTAACCAAAGTATTTGGCAGCAAAAACGAACGGGAATTAAAAAAGCTTCAACCTGTTGTTGAAAAGATAAATGCCATAGAACCTCAGATCCAGACAATGAATGATGAGGCGCTGAAAACACAGACGGAATTATTTAAAGAGCGCTTGAAAAATGGTGAATCGCTTGATGATGTTCTTCCGGAGGCTTTTGCAACCGTGAGAGAAGCATCGGTCCGCACTCTGGGGATGCGGCATTTTGATGTACAGCTCATCGGCGGAATTGTTCTTCATCAGGGAAAAATCGCTGAAATGAAGACCGGTGAAGGCAAGACCCTGGCAGCCACTCTTCCCGCTTATCTGAACGCACTTACCGGGAGGGGGGTTCATATTATTACGGTGAACGATTACCTGGCAAGGCGTGATACAGAATGGATGGGGCATATTTATAATTTTCTCGGCCTTTCCGTCGGATGTATATTGCATGGTCTGGATGATGAAGAGCGAAAAGCCGCATACAATTCAGATATTACATACGGAACAAACAATGAGTTCGGTTTTGACTACTTGAGGGACAATATGAAGTTTGACAAAGACTCCATTGTCCAGGGAGAACTCAATTATGCCATTGTTGATGAGGTTGATAGTATATTGGTTGACGAGGCCCGAACCCCGTTGATTATATCCGGTCCGGCCGAAAGATCGACGGAACTATATCATCTGGTCAATGGCGTTATTCCGCGTCTTGTATCTGAAAAGGACTATACCGTGGATGAAAAGGCCCGGTCAGCAGTTATGACCGAGGAAGGGATCGCAAAAGCGGAAAAAATACTCAAGGTCGATAATTTGTATGATCCGAAATATATTGAACTTCTGCATCATATAAACCAGGCACTTAAAGCCTACACCCTCTTCAAGCGGGATGTCGACTATATTGTCAAACATGGGGAGGTTATCATCGTAGATGAATTTACAGGCCGCCTCATGCCCGGACGTCGCTACTCTGAAGGGTTGCACCAGGCACTTGAAGCCAAAGAAAACGTCAAGATCGAAAACGAAAACCAGACCCTGGCTACGGTTACCTTTCAGAACTATTTTAGGATGTATAATAAGCTTGCCGGTATGACCGGTACCGCCGATACAGAGGCTGCTGAATTCAAAAAGATTTATGATCTGGACGTGTCGGTTATTCCTACAAATCAATCCATGATCCGAAAAAATTTCCCGGATGTGATTTATAAAACCCGCCGGGAGAAATTTGATGCGGCCATGGATGAAATCATCGAACTTCATGAAAAGGGGCAGCCGGTTCTGGTGGGAACCATTTCAATTGATGTTTCAGAAAGTTTTTCAAAAAAATTAAAAAAAAGAGGGATTAAACATTCGGTCTTGAATGCAAAAAACCATGAAAAGGAGGCCGAGATCATCGCAATGGCGGGTCAGAGAGGGGCGGTTACGATTTCAACGAATATGGCCGGCCGTGGAACCGACATCGTATTGGGCCAAGGCGTCACTGATCTGGGAGGGCTTCATATTTTAGGAACTGAAAGACATGAAAGTCGGCGAATCGATAATCAGCTCAGGGGGCGTTCGGGCAGACAGGGCGATCCGGGTTCATCTCGTTTCTACCTTGCCCTGGAAGATGACCTACTCCGGATATTCGGCGGGGAACGGATAACCGGAATTATGGAGAAGCTGGGGATGGAAGAGGGTGAGCCCATCGAACACAATCTCATAAGCAAGGCCATTGAAAATGCTCAGGCAAAGGTTGAGGCACACAATTTTGATATCAGAAAGCAATTATTAGAATATGATGATGTAATGAATCAACAAAGGGAGGTCATTTACAAACAGCGGAGGGAAGCTCTGGACGGTAAAAGCTTAAAACCGGCCATTGAGGATATGATTCGCGATAAGTGCGAGGAGATAACATATAGCTGCATAAATGAAAAAGCACTTCCTGAAGAGTGGGACTGGAAAGAGCTGAATGAAGCGGTGTTCAAACAATTTCACTTCCGCCTGGCCAAGTTGGATAATGATACCCTGGACGGACTCACACCACATGGACTGGCCGAGTTGATTTCTGATGCCGGTTTAAGTCTATATAATGAAAAAGAGGCTTCCATAGACACAGAAGAATTCAGGAACCTTGAACGAATTATCATGCTCCAGACCGTGGACAATTTGTGGAAAGATCATCTGTTAAGCATGGATCACCTGAAAGAAGGGATCGGTTTAAGAGGATATGCACAGCAGGATCCCCTAATCGTATACAAAAAAGAAGGGTTCGAACTGTTTCAGGATATGATTTCCAGGATCAAAGAAGAAACGTTGGGTATTTTGTTCAGAATCCAGATATCCGAACCCAAAAAGATAGCTGATTTGCAACAGCCCAAGGAACAGAAGATGATATTCTCCAGTGGTGATGAACCCGAAAAGAAAAAACCGGTCAAACGGACCCAGAAAAAGGTCGGTCGGAATGCACCCTGTCCCTGCGGGAGCGGGAAAAAATATAAAAAATGCTGCGGAAGATAGTTAAAGGAGGGAAGATTTTTTTCGATTTATCCTCTTTACAAGGCCGGGTTAAAATGATTATAATTTGATATACTGCTTCGACTTAGTTTTTCTTGGCATAAAAAATGCTTTCATGTATATATGGGTATTGGTTTCTGTGTGCAAAAGAGTGAGATAAAGTTCGAAGTGACAAAAGTGAGTAAAATTAATGTTTGTGCCTTTGGCACTGCCAATTTAAATAAAAACTTATTTGCGCTGAAAGCGCTTTCCTAAATTTTTTGCACTTTAGGGATTTAAATTGTGGTAAATGGTGCCATGAGCGAATACAGTCCTGAAACAGAAGAAGAAGTCATTTCAGAAACCAGGGACGAGATTGATGAACCTCCCATGTACAAGGTGTTACTTCACAATGACGATTATACCACCATGGAGTTTGTCGTCGAAATCCTGATGCTTGTTTTTAACAAACCACCGGAAGAAGCGGTAGAAATTATGCTGAATGTCCACCAAAAAGGCATTGGTATTTGCGGTGTTTATACATATGAAGTATCTGAAACCAAAGTGAACACCGTTCACGATTTAGCCCGTGAAAACGGGTTTCCTCTTAAATGTACCATGGAGGAAGAATAGACCATGATCAGTAAAGAACTCAGCGAAACGCTCGGCTTTGCGGTAAGAGAAGCCAGGAAAAGACGTCATGAGTATGTTTGTATAGAACATCTGCTTTTTGCCATTCTATACGACAAAAACGGTATAGAAATCATCGAAAATTGCGGGGGTAATGTCCTGAACCTTAGAAACGCCCTTGAATTATTTTTCAGCCAGCGGATGGTAAGTATTCCCGAAGGGAATGAATATGTGCTACAGCAGACTGTGGGCTTTCAAAGGGTGCTTCAGCGGGCGATTAATCATGTCCGTTCCGCCGAAAAACAGGAAGTGGCCGTAAGTGACATACTGGCATCGATTTTTCAGGAAAAGGACTCTCATGCTGAATATTTCCTGAACGCCGAAGGTATAACCCGTCTTGATGTTTTAAGCTACATTTCCCATGATGTTTCCAGGTCGCCTTATAAAGATGAATCAGATGGACTGGTAAAAACAGACAGAAAGGAAAAAAAGAAGAAGACCGATCCGCTCGAGGCATTCACCATCGATCTTGTTAAAAGCGCATCCCAGGGAAAGCTGGACCCGTTGATCGGCAGGGAACTTGAAATGGAACGAACCATTCAGGTGCTCTGCCGGAGGCGGAAGAACAATCCGGTTTTTGTGGGAGACCCGGGTGTGGGAAAGACAGCAATGGCCGAAGGGCTGGCGCTCAAGATAAATGACGGATTCATTCCCGACCTTCTTAAAGATGTTCGCATATATTCCCTGGATCTCGGGGGGTTGCTGGCAGGCACAAAATTTCGTGGTGACTTTGAGCAGAGATTAAAAGGGGTGCTGGCTGCTCTGAAAAAGAAAAAAGATGCCATCCTGTTTATTGATGAGATCCATACAATGGTGGGTGCCGGTGCTACCAGTAGAGGATCCATGGATGCGTCGAATATCCTGAAACCGGCGCTGGCAACCGGTGATCTGCGATGTATTGGTTCAACCACTTATGAGGATTACAAGAATTATTTTGAAAAGGACCGTGCCCTGTCCCGCCGTTTTGAAAAGATCGAAATTTTGGAACCCCCGGTTAAGGAGACCATTCAAATTTTAAAAGGGTTGCGATCCCGTTATGAGGAACATCACGGCATTATTTATACCGATCCCGCACTGAAAGTCGCTGTTGAACTTTCCGCAAAATATATCAATGATCGTTATCTGCCGGACAAAGCCATAGATGTGATCGATGAAGCCGGAGCGTTTGTCAGACTTTCGGGGCCTTCAAGCAGAAAGAAAATCCATCCCAAAGATATTGAAAAAATTGTGGCCAAGATGGCAAGAATACCGACCATCAGCGTTTCGACGCCTGACAAAACAAAGTTGGAGAATCTTGAAGGAGAACTCAAGCAGTTTGTTTTCGGGCAGGACGATGCCATAACATCGCTTGTCACCTCGATAAAGCGCTCCCGTGCAGGCCTCGGAACACCCGAGAGACCGATCGGTTCATTCCTGTTTGCCGGTCCCACCGGTGTTGGAAAGACGGAAGTGTCCCTTCAGGTTTCCAAGATTCTCGGGGTTCAGTTTTTACGATTCGATATGAGCGAATATATGGAAAAACATGCTGTGGCACGTCTTATCGGTGCACCTCCGGGGTATATCGGCTTTGACCAGGGAGGACTTTTGACGGACGGTATCCGTAAACATCCTTACAGCGTCCTGCTATTTGATGAAATAGAGAAGGCGCATCTGGATATGTTTAACATTTTACTTCAGGTTTTGGACCATGCCACCCTGACCGATAACAATGGCAAAAAGGCTGATTTCCGAAATGTAATCATTATGATGACTTCAAATGCCGGTACCCGGGAAATGAGCAGCCAGACCATCGGTTTCGGTGATAAAAAATATGATACCGAGGCCAAAGGGAAAAAAGCTGTTGAAAAGTTTTTTAGCCCGGAATTTAGAAACCGCCTTGACGGCATCATTCACTTTAATGCGCTGAATGAGGAGATCATGGAAAAGGTGGTGGATAAGTTCATGAAAGAGCTTAAAGAACAGCTTGCCGTTAAAAAGATATCCATCACTCTTTCTTCCGATGCACGAACATGGCTGGCAAGAAACGGGCATGATCCCCGTTACGGAGCCAGGCCTCTGACCCGGTTGATTCAGACCGAAATCAAAGATATACTCTCAGATGAGATTCTGTTCGGGCGGCTTGAAAAAGGCGGCGAGGTTTTTATTAATACGGAGAACGACAAGTTGACCTTCAATTTTACGTCTCGGAATTTCTGCACTTCCAACTAGGGCGAAGCCCCTAAGTTCATTCAGTCGTTGAGTAATTGAGTGGCTGTTTTTCTTTTAACCGATAAGATAGCATTTCCCCCTCCAGATCTTGCCTCCAGAGAAGGTTTGCTGGCTGTTGGCGGTGATTTAAGCCGGGAGCGTCTTCTACTTGCTTACCGTATGGGCATTTTCCCGTGGTTTTCAAATGATGAACCAATTTTGTGGTGGTCACCGGATCCTCGTCTTGTGCTGTATCCTCATGAAATCAAGATCTCAAAAACTTTGAAAAAAATTATAAGGAAAGGAGTTTTCAAGGTGACCATGGATTCCGCATTTGTTCAGGTGATAAACCAGTGCGCCCAAATTCGACTGCAGAATAATCAAGGAACCTGGATCGTTGAAGATATGATCGATGCCTACTGCAAGCTCCATGAATCAGGTTTTGCACATTCGGTGGAAGCCTGGTACCAGGGAGAGCTGGCCGGAGGTTTATACGGCGTTTCTCTGGGAAAATGTTTCTTCGGGGAATCCATGTTTACCCAAATCAGCAATGCTTCAAACGTAGCCCTTGTAAAACTTGTTGAATATCTTAACGCATTATCCTTTGATATGATAGACTGCCAGCTTACAACCGAGCATCTTATCCGTTTTGGTGCAAGGGAGATACCGAGAGTTAAGTTTTTAAAACAGCTTGAAGAATCTCTTAAGGCATCGACGAAAAAAGGGAAATGGTGTTTTAATTAGCCCAAATTTCTTACAATTGGAACAAAACGTTATTGTGAGAATGACTCTATCCCGGATATTTCATGAAATATTCGGGCTATCGATGGCACTTCAAGTCCTTGAAGGCCGCAATAAAAGCCGCGTATTCCCCTGGTAGCCCTATATGACAATTTTTTGACGCTTTATTGGTGATTTTTCTGCCGTTTTTTTTAAAAACCCCATTTATACGTAACATCTCAATAAATTATGGAGCCTACTGGTGATAAAATGTAACATGTCTGGCTGTTTGAGCAGGTTAGTGAGCCTTAAGAAAAAACAGCGGTTAAGAAAATTCATCGTTTAAACGTATGATCGGGTTTATAAAAGACCTGGCATATTGCAAAAATTCACCTTCATATCTTAGTGTCGTGAGCGACGTTACGAATGGTCTTTCACCTGATATGGAAACAGAAATCTTTAAAATTGATTATTCACCCAGCACAATGACATTGGAAATATTCGGCCGGATCACGTCGACTTTTGACTTTGCACATAAAGGATATCAGCAATAGTTATAAAATCGCTTCGCGATTTTATACAACGCCTGCCCGCAACGCATTCGCTTGCGAGGCGGGCGGCTACGCCGCTAAAAAAAAGGAATTTGCAACTTTTTAGTTCTTTGAAATAAATCGATCCCAAACCAGCGGTAACATTCTCAAAAAGCTAAAGTGTTACAATTTTTTTATAAGCGAATATGGTCATTTTCGTCAGCAACCACCCGTGACGAAAGCGACTTATGTTTGTTTTGCCATAAGTCCTTTGTCTGTAACGTATGGGCACTTCAACCACTTTGAGATTCTGTTTTACTGCCCCGAAGATCAGATCAAAATCACCAAAAGGATCAAAATCGCCGAAATAACTCCTGTTAGTTCGAATCTTTTCATAATCATTTTTAAAAAGGGCCTTGGTGCCGCAGAGAGTATCCTTGAACCTCTGCTTCAAAATCCAGGTGAACATCATGGAAAAAAATTTATTTCCAAAATAATTCAAAATTCGCATGGCCTGTTTTTCCATGGGATAGACAAGACGACAGCCATTGATGAACTCTCCGTGATCCTCGGCAAGAGCCATATAAAACTTGGGCAGATCTTCCGGGGGAACGGAAAGATCAGCATCGAGGATCATTAGGATATCTTCTTTAGCGGCAGCGAAGCCCTTTCTCACCGCATCTCCCTTGCCGTGGCCATGCTGTATAATGAGGCTGATGTCTTTTTCCGGATAGGCTTTGATAATCCTGTTTACTTCTTCCTGAGTGCCATCCGTAGAATGGCCGTCAACAAATATAATCTCCTGGTGATTACCAAAGGGCGGGATTCGTTTTACGGCCGGTTCGATATTTCCTTTTTCGTTTTTGCACGGTATTAAAATAGTGGTGGAAAATTCTCTTTTCTCTTTGTGCTTGATAGGTCTGGCGATGACATACTGGCAAAGACACAATCTTCTCAAGCCCGGCAGCGAAGCAAAATATTTATTGATAACATTACTGAACCAGGGAATATTTTTTGGAACCATTAAACGGAATTCGGATTTTACCACCTGAAAATGAGCGAGGGAAAGGAGATTGCATATATCATCCGAGGAAAGCCAATTCTGGTGGTGCTGGGGCATCTTCAACCCCAGTAATTCACCGATCTTAAGAATCGGTTCCCAGAGCAAATTATAATAAGAAACGATAATTCTGGTGTCGGCCCGACAAAAGATGTGAAGGTTTCTGAAAGTTTCCTCTATATCCATAAGATGGCCCACAACGTCAGACATGATCAATACATCAAAGGTTTCTCCCCAGGCTTCTAATTGTTCGATATCTGCTATACGAAATTCTAATTTAGGATATTGCTCTCTTGCCAAGATTATCATTTTTGTACTGAAATCGATTCCCACACCACGTCTGGGTTTCAAAGCATTTAAAAGATCTCCGGTTGCACACCCTAATTCCAGTATTGACCGTCCTTCAGGAACCAAAAATCGAAAATACCTCTCCTGATCATCATAATAGTACCGATTGCGATC
>CAZBOB010000104.1:0-4367 GCA_964492995.1 uncultured Desulfobacteraceae bacterium
GGTGGCGGGTTAAAATTTGAGCCTGTTGATAAATCCCGATTATCGGGGACGCCGGGATTGGAAAAAAGGGGGCGTTTTTCAAAGGTCTCTCCTTATTCCTGAGTCGACGCGGGTATTGCCGGGCCTTGGAACTCCTCAGGAGAGACCGGCAGTTCAACCGTAAATGTCGAACCGCCGTCAACGGTACTTTCAGCATAAATTTTGCCGCTGTGCCCTTCTGTAAATGCCTTGACAAGAGCCAAACCCACTCCGATTCCCCCGCTCCTTATTCTGCCTGTATTGCTGGCCTGATAAAATCTTGTAAATATCTTGGGGAGTTCCTCTGGAGTGATCCCGATTCCCGAGTCCTGAATCTCTATACGTGCACCCATGGTGCATGGGCCTACTTTCACCCTGACTTTCCCATCGTTTCGTGTGTATTTGATTGCATTACTGAGAAGGTTGCTAACAACGATAGATATTTTTTTTGCATCCACCATGACTTTAGGGGCATTGAGTGCGGCCAACTCTACAGTTATATTCTTACGTGCAGCAATGAGCTTTGCATCTTCAACAATAGGTTCAATGATCTGGAGAAGATCTGTCCATTCCATGTAGTATTTCATCATGCCGGAATCAATCTTCGCAAGATCAAGATATTGTTTACTGAAGCTTGCCAATTTTTTGATTCCCCCGCGAATAGTGTCAAGCATCTGGATCTGTTCATCATTGAGCGGGCCCGAACTTTGGCTTTTCAAGATGTCGTATGTAGAGAGCATCACCTGTAAGGGGGTTTGAAGCTCGTGGGAAATCTGCTGCATTATTTGGGTTCTATGTTTATTTATATTCTTGATTTTGACGCTCATGTCATTAACTGCATGGGCAAGCAAGGCGATTTCATCATTAGAAGAGACTCTGACCTCCTCAAATTTACCCCGCGCAATCTGCTCAGTCCCTTGTATAAGGTCGTCTATAGGGCTGGTGATGGTACGAGTAATAATCAGGGCCGCAGAGATAGCGGCCAGCAGGCTCCCGACGATCAACAACAGTGCTACTTTAGCGGAACGGTTTGTCGTTGTTTCTATCCTGGACATGGCATTCCCAATAGAAACCTGATTGGTGTTGATAAGATGATCAATAGATCTGGACAGGATTTTCAGGCTGTCCGACCTCAGGTTGTCGCGCACCGGATTGTAATCCAACTCTTGACTATCTCTCTCGCTTTGCATGCTGGCAACAAATGATTCATGTGCCTGTCGCATGTTCCGGGTAAGGGAACGCTCTACTTCGTCAGACTGGGCCTTAAGCAACGTACTCAAGTATTGGTCAAATCGGCGGCTCGTTGCAACGAATAGGGAAAAATAGGTTTCATCACGGGAGATAAGATATTTCTGGGCATAGCCGTTTTCATCTTGGAGTATGGCATACAGTTGCTTGGCAAGATCCACTACCTGGACGTCAGAAGTAAGGGTAATTTTAGCCGCATTTGAAACAGTATTCAGCTCAAGCAGAATATAGGTGCTGGTGATGATCATTATTATGATAATGGCGCCGAAACCGAGCATCATCTTTTTATAAATAGTCAGCTTCACAATACTGGGTCCCCAAAGAATCTGTTTTGAATAAGGACGGAAAAAGCAAAACCGTTTCGTAAAAAGTGATAGTTCAAACACTGCATACTGTCTTTTAAACGGAACGTTATTCTAAAAACCAGTAACTTCTCAACGAGTTAGTTCGCTTCGCCCCGCCTGCCATTGCAAGCTCGCCCGCCAGCTGAGCCCGCCCGGCATTCGCCTGAGGCGCAGCCCATGGCGGACGGGCCCGCCTGCCACTGCGAGGCACGAGCGGGCAGGCAAGACGAGGCGGCCTGGGGGGCACGAGCGGGCAGGTCACAATTGGAATGTTGTAATAATGGAAACAGCCTACAACCGGTCATGATTACTATTCAGATATCAAAAATAAACCAGACAGTCAATTTGTAAACAACGATTAAAAAATAAACCCCACTGTTAAACTAAACGGTATGAAGTTATAACCATAAAACAAAAATCGATGGAAAAGACCTGACTTGCTTACGCAACTACACACGGATTAATTTCGTAAACCGGGGATCTCGCCTTCGCTACATCAGACAGCGCCCTCAGTTTTGGGCTGATCACTCCGCCAGCCTTTAAAAGGGCTATTAAGGTATCTACGCTTTGGTTCACGTTTGCCCTGGCACATGCCTGCCTTATCTGAAAGGCGTTGATAATATTAAAATGAGAAAGTCCGTTCATCTTCTTCAGAAGATCGGGTATTCGACTCCGTAAGGTTTCATCGGTATCTGAGAAGAGCTCAGTCAATGCAAGGTCCGGATCCCACTGACTCGTTCGACGCGCTGATTTTACGAGGTGTTTGACCACGTTTGGCAGTTCATAAATCTCACCGTGGTCCAACAAGAGGATGCGATCATCCCATTCCCCGGATTTCGATGATCTGACCGGCACGAGCAGCCGCCATTGCCAGCAAAGGAGCAACACATCTTCAGCGTTGCCCCCGCATATTTCTTCCACTTCTGAAAAGGATATTCTGCCTTTCTCACAGGCATTGTTGATGATCAACGCTGTTTCGGCGGTCAGCTCATCAGATCCGAGAAGGTCGCCCAAGGCAGCCTGCAACCCTTGGATCGGATCACCGTGATGATTAATTTCCCGGGATTCTTCTATAACATGTTCCGGCTTTGAAAAAAAATTACTCATGGAAACTTCTCCTGTTAGTCTTACCCATAGGGGATGAATACTGAAACTTGAAACCCGAAACCTTTATTCCCGATAATTCTTTGTCGTCACTTTACCTTTTGCATAATCCTCATGCCAGCCCTCAGGAACCGGAAGATTCCTGTAGAGGCTTTCTCGTTCTGCTTCCATAAGCATTCTTTTCCGGCACATGAAATCCGCTGCGCACAAGACCGGCTTTCCGGACAAAGCTGACAGCTCCTCAAGCCAGGTAATTCCTTCGGTGCATCTCAATATGTGATGATCGAGAATGAAAAGGTCAACGCCCCGGGCCAGCATCAGGGCATTCTGCCATGCCCGGTCGATTTGTTCTTTAGTGAGCCGGGATAAGTACAGAGGCGGGCCTCCGGCAAGAAGAATGTCCGGTTGCCATTCAAGTATTCGTACGACGGTCTGATCGTGAAGAAGCTGTATATCCGGTGCATGAAGAAAACGTAGGTCCTCTTCAACCACACTCATCATAACCAATTCATCAGTCAGATCCGGATCTCCGTGAGGAACGGCAAGGGAGAAATGTAAAGGGCCATCCCTTACACCTTCTCCGGGAAGGAAATGAACACCAAGAGCAGCTCTCAATGATTCTTCCCTCAGTGCTTCGTTGTGAGAGAGGTGATCATGATTCTTGCTCCAGATTCTGGCCGTGTTATTCAATCCTATCAATTCCTTGGCGTGAAGTTGATACGGATTGGCATTTACCAGGGGAACATGGTCTCCGTGAAAATGGCTGATTACGATATCAGTGGCTTTCTCCCATAGGCCGATGATTCTTCGCCGTGCCCTTTCCGCCATAGCTACCTGTTTAGGATGAGGCAGGAGGCTATGTCTCATGTATCCCAGGGCAAAACCCGGATCTATGAGGATCTTTCTTTGTCTCGTCTTCACATAACAGCATAGACCTCTTACTCCCAGAGATTCAGCACTTAGAATTTCTATATCCATGTAGCATCTCAAGAAACAAGGGAGCCGGCTCAATATGATCATTTAATACGCCGGAACTTATTGAAACGTTATTTACCTATTTATTGATGTCCCGGATGTCTTTTCCAATTGACCATGCATCCCCAATTTTTTTTCCGACGCCATGATAAGATTTTGATGAAGTGGCATATATAACCGGTTTGACCTTTTCTATATCAGGATTTCCATTTGCATCCATTACACTCTCATCAACCTTGACATCAATAATTTCACCAATAAATTGGGTATGTAATCCGATTTCAAATGTATGAAGGAGTTTGCATTCTAATATAAACGGAAATTCCTCTATATATGGAGCGTTTACCAAATCACTTTTTATTGGTGTAAGACCCGTCGCTGAAAATTTATCCGCTGTTTTACCGGATGCCGATCCAAAATAATCACATTCCTTAACATACTTTTCATGAGGAATGTTTATAGTATATGCTTTGTTTTCTACAATATTACCATAGCTGTATGTGGCTTTTCTCAGTGATACCGTAACACATGGGGGCTCAGAACAGCAAATCCCTCCCCAGGCGGCGGTCATCGCATTTGGTTTTCCTGTTTTGTCATACGTTCCAACGATAAGGACAGGAGAAGGATAGATTATTGTTTTTGCACCAATTGACTTTTTCATAATTAAGCCTCCAAAAA
>CAZBOB010000104.1:4467-13513 GCA_964492995.1 uncultured Desulfobacteraceae bacterium
GGGATTTGTTTAATTGAACAGCGCTGCGTGGCGGTGGTAGGGTATGTTCATGATGATCTTTTTTACTCATCAATTTTCATCCGGAGGACGAGCCAAAGGCCCCATATGCTTTCGATATTAAGGATTCGAAGTAGCACACTAAACCTTCACCCATAAGTGCCGTGCATATGGAAGCCTCCGACTCGTGCAAGATTCAGGTTATTATCTTTTTTTTCTTTCCAGCCAGCCGATTTATCCCGGCAGAGCAGTTATAATCGTAGGCGCTTTGACCATTTCATGAATTTGCCTTTTTGCGATTTTATACCGCTCGAAATAAATCTTTGCGACCTCCTTTAGAAATTTATATCCCAGCTCAGAATCGGCTTCACAAAGTTTGAGCAATTTGTCTGCATCAACTGCCAACACCTCTGAGTCTCCCAGACAAACAGCCGTTAGTGTATATTCCTGCGGTTTCATGAAGCAGGCCGTGCCAAAAAGTTCGCCTTTCTCCCGCTTCTCAAAAGAAATCCCTACTTTTTCACCGGGTTCGAATCTATTTAGGCTGACCACTCCTTTGATAACCACAAAAATGTGATCGGCCCGCTTACCCCTCTCGTAAACATGAGCACCCTTCTCGAATTTTTTTGTTTCTGTGATTTCAGCCAGTTCTGCCAACTGACTTTCTGAAAATACATTAAATATATCCAATTTTTTAAAATCGTTAACTTCTACCATAATGCTCCTCCTTTTTTTGGTAAGGTTTATAAAGGCTGTTTTTAACTTCTCAATGCCTCCGGGCATATCCTTGCCATTTTATTTAGAGCAATAACCATACCAAAACTACCCCCCCCTGAAACCTACATTTAACTTGCTGATATGAAATAACATCTGTGTTTTTTAGAAATATTGTGATTAAATTTTATATGTTACGGGTGTCAGCCTTTTTTACAGAGTGTAAAGTTTCGGGGGATCTGGCCTTAACATGATAGGCCAGACTAAAACCGTCTTTTAAAATCATTTTAGAATCCGTGAATACGAGGTCGAAATCGCTTTTGACAAGCCCATGCAACCCTTCAATCCCACTGCCGGCGGTCACGACTTCAAATCCCAATTTAAAGATCAAACCGGATAGGAATTCCAAGTTGTCATTTTCATCATCAACCATTAAAATTTGTCTGTTGTCTCTTTGTGTATTTTCCAAGAACAAAACAGTCTTATGGCACATTACCAATTTTGCATTCATTTCTTTGGATCACCCCCCTCTTTTTGTGACCGATCTTTTTGCGATATCTTCAGGCACAATTCCCGCCAGGCGCAGTCCGAACGGTCACAGTTCCCGTCTGACTTGCCAAAACAATCCGGATTTCCCTCAATACGCTGAACGCTTCGAATGAGATGTGTTATATCCGGGCAATTGCTGCATGATTCACGGTCCATTCTATCACCCATTTCTCTTTCTTTTAGGTTCTGAAGTCATGAGTCGAAACTATTCCTTTAAAAAACGATCCGGTGAAAACATGATGTTTTGTGTAATAAAGGGAACGTATCGACGGATTATTTATTACCGGCTTTATTAATCTTGTCCATAAGGGGGCAGGTTCATTTTTTCTGAGGAAATTTCCTAGGAGGGAAATTCCCCTATACAACTAGGGAGAATATTCCCGATATGATAGGACGGAACTTATTGAGATGTTACATTTCCGAGACGTTTAATTATTCTTTCCATAATTCTATGTCGATGAGGCCGAGCTTTGCAGCATAGCGTGTCAGTTTAACGATGCTATGCAGATCGAGTTTGCGCATAATATTGTGGCGGTGGTTTTCTACTGTCTTGGAGCTGATAAAAAGTTTATCGGCAACCTGGCTTGTAGACAGCCCTTCGGCCAGCAGGACCATAACTTCCTGCTCGCGAGCGGTCAGCAAGTCGTAGCTGCTACCCGTTACAGCTATCTGCTTTTCCGGCAATCCAATAAGCTTGTTTATTACTTTATGGGAAACCAACATATCCATAAAATAATGACCTTTTAACACATATTCAATTCCCTCCAGAAGCTTATCTGCAGCCGAGTCCTTTATCAAATAACCCATGGCGCCGGACTGAAATGATTTTACGATATAGTCTATTTTGGAATGCATGCTGACAACCAATATGCGTATTTTTGAGGAAACTTTTAAAATATCACCGATCAGCACAAGACCTCTTATATCCGGCAGGGCCATATCCAACAAAACCAGATCGGGCTTGAATTCTTTTACCATTTGAAGTCCTTTATGCCCGGTGCCTGCTTCCCCGACTATTTCATACTTGGAGTTTTGGCCGATGATCGTCTTAAGGCCTTCCCGAAACAGAGGATGGTCGTCAATGATTAATATGCGCTTTTTTTGACTCACTTTTTTGCCTCTCAAAAGGAATTTTTATCAATAGATTGGTGCCCTGCATGGGGCGTGATTGAATCGTCATTCGGCCGCCAAGCAGGTTGACCCTCTCTTTCATACTTCGAAGTCCCAGCCGTTTTTCATTGCTTAAGGCAAGTTCTCGCGCCTTTACATCAAAACCTTTACCGTTGTCTTCAATGCGAAGGATGATATTTGGAGATGCCCCCATCAGCATTATGTTCACCTGTGTGGCATCGGCATGTTTGCGAATATTGTTAAGGCCTTCCTGAACCAAACGGTAAAGATGGATTGCGCTATTAGAATCCATGTCAAAGAAGTGTAACCCGGCAGATCGAAAGTCAATTTTCACTCCGTTTTTTTTAGAGAACTCTTCACAATAGATCTTAATTCCCTCCGCAATGCCCATATCCGCCAGAACGGGAGGACGAAGATCATACGAGAGGTCTCGGACGGAGCTGATGGCTCTTTGAAGGCTGTTTGAGATTGCCAGTAATTTTTCCTTAACATGGGATTGTAACCCCGGCTGATCCTTTAAAAGCATGTCACACTCAATTTTTGAAACCGAAAGGTCTTGTGCCACCCTGTCGTGGAGTTCATAGGAAATCATCTGACGCTCGGTTTCCTGTGCGTTAATTAATTGTTGTGAAAGGTTGCGAATATGGATTTCGGTTCGTTTTCGTTCACTAATATCCTGACTGATACCGCGGTAGCCCAAAAGGTTTCCTTTTTTGTCGAAAAACGGAATCCCATTTGTCATCATAATGACTTCAAGTCCGTCCTTTCGAATGAAAATTGTATCAAAAAGCCTCATGGGTTCTACGTTCTCTATAATTTGATAGATTTTATTTTTCAATGCCTGTTTATCTGAGTTCGAAAAGAAATCATAGAAGTATTTACCGATCACTTCATCAGTTTGATAGCCTAATAAGGCTTCTACAACAGGGTTAGAATAGATATACCTGCCGTGCACATCTATCTCCCACAGCCAATTGAATACGCTTTCAGCCAAATCCTGAAATCGTCTTTCGGAAGCATGCAGAGATTGCTTAAGCTCCCTTTCGCGAATCACTCTCTCAATAACACTGGGCAGAAGGGTAAAAAAGTCCCCGGACTTAACCAAATAATCTTTGGCCCCGGATTTCATGGCGCGTACCGCAATGTTCTCGTCTCCCTGGCCGGTGATCATAATAACCGGAGAATCTATATCCTGTTGATTTAACAGTTCCAAAAACTCGATACCATTCATGCCGGGCATGAGGTAATCCGTTATGATAACAGTGGGGTTGATTTGATCGAGCCGTTCGAAGCAGGTGTTTGCCTCCTGGAAATGAAACACCGAAGCGTATGGAAACTCCCTGGTAATGGCCCGCTTCATGAGGCTGAAATGAGCTTCTTCGTCTTCAATGATCACGACTGTTAACGTTTCCACGATTAAAACTCCCGGAATTTTTCTTCTTAGAACCCTTAGTTTTTAGAAAGGTTCAATCTTCAATGAGTGGCCGCTTATTCAGGATCATCCAGTAAAAATCAACTTGTGCGATCTTTTCTTCAAAGGCCTTGAAGCCCACAGGCTTTGTGAGGTAGCTGTTGGCATAATGTTCATAGGATCGAACGATATCCTCCTCCCGTTCCGAGGTGGTGAGCATAATCACCGGTATCTGTTTCAGACCAGGATCTTCCTTGATCGTCTTCAGGACGTCTATCCCATCGATACCGGGAAGCTTAATATCCAGTAGAATCAAACCCGGAACAGGATATTTTTTTTTATCCGCATACTTTTCGCGATTGTAAAGATAGTCCAGGGCCTGCTCTCCATTGGAAACAATGTCCACCCGGTTGGCATTTCCCGCCTTTCGAATGGCCCGTTTGGTGAGTTCCGCATGAGCCTCCTCATCTTCCACAAGCAAAATGTTTGAGGGTTCGTAATCCATATGTTCAAGCCTCCTTGTTTTTTAGGGTGAAAAAAAAGGTGGTCCCTTTTCCCGGCTCGGATTCCAGCCAGACTCTGCCTCCATGGTATTCGATGACTCGTTTTACGATTGCCAGTCCAACACCGGTTCCTTGTTCAATCATTTTTGCGGACGGCAGCCGCTGAAACACCTGGAAAATCTTTTCAAAATATGTTTTTTCAATACCGATTCCGTTATCCCTGACAAAGATCACCTTCTGGTCATCCTGCTCTTGAACTCCTACCTCAATTCGTGGAGAGGGGTTTTCCTTGTCAATATATTTAATTGCATTGGATAACAGGTTCTCCATGACCTGAGCCAATCGCTTTTTTTCACCATAAACCAATGGAAGGTCTTGCGTAACGGTGACCTGAATATTTCTTGCCTCGATCGGAGGTTGAAGCGCTGCGACAGCTTCTTCGATCAGATCTGCCAGGGGAAATTCGGTCTTTTTTACCGTTAACCGCCCGATGCGGGAGAGTTCCAGCAAGTCGTTAATCAAAAGCTCCATCTTTTGGGTAGCATCACCGATATAATTAAGGTATTTTTCGCAATCTTCAGGGATCAGGTTTCCAAAATCTTCACGCAAAGCGCCCATAAAACCCTCAATGGTAACAATGGGCGTCTTCAGGTCATGGGAGACCGAGAATACAAAGGTTTCAAGTTCCGCGTTTTTGGCGGCGAGTTCCGTGAGCAGGGCCTCTAACTTCTTTTCATTTTTCTTTAACGCCTCCTGGGCGCGTTTTCTTTCACTGACTTCATGAAGGGCATGGTCTCTGGCCCGCCGGTACATTTGCATCCGATGATTCAGAAAATGAAGAAGCAGCGAGAGGATTGCGGAGATGAAAAGGCCGAAAGCCAGAAGCCCGGGGTTCCGAACCACCTTCGGCGGATAAAGGTCAGCCTTAGGGAAAAGTTCCAATTGCCAGGTTTTTCCGGGAAAATGGATCCCTCGAAGGACGTGCAGGTTATCCTTTTTCGGATTGATGTGGCTCTGTTCTTCATTCGTATAAATCAGTCGATCGGCTTCGTAAATCCTGATCCAAAAGTCCGTGAGTATATTCTTGGCCAAACAGGTGTCCATAACTCGCTTGACCCGAAATACACCGTTCAGGTAACCTTGCACCCGGTTGTTATAGATCAGAGGCCAAAAGGTATGGAAGCCCAGTCCTCCCTGAATAAGTTCCGCACAAGGGGTGGTCGCATATTGGAGATGTTCCCCGGCCTTTTGAAATGGATCCCGTACCCGCGAATTCAGATGTTCAGAGACCATGTTACCGATAAAACCTTCATTGCCTTCCCTGGGGAAAACCCAGCGAACAATCCCCCCGGGGTCGATCCAGTTGATCCCCGTAAAACCGGGATAATGGGTGTAAAAATTTTCGGCAAACTCGAGAAAACGTTTCCGGCTGAAGTCAGGCGGGGTTCTTTCCACCCATCTATCGGCCAATATTTCAAGAGAAACCATGCGAGCGTTCATCAGACCTTCGACACGAATCCGTATCTGCTCCGAAGCAGTTTCCATATGTCGCAAGACGAGCTCTTGTTCATGGCTGTTTTGATTTTGCCACAGAATGATTGCACCGCTGCCAAAAATTAAAAAAGTGGCAATGGGGAAAAAATTTCTGAAATGGGATATGGATATCTTCAACGAGAGTCTGTATATGATATTGTGTCAGGGTTATAAACCGTATTGTCGATATACGCAAAACGTTTCATAAGACCATAACCTGTCGCATCGGGTTTACATCCCTAGTTTTTGTTATAATCAAGCTGATTTACTGTTATTATAGCGAATTATGAATCGACTTGAATTGAAACTTTGTTTTTATTCACAGATGTAAAAAAAGTTCGTCCAAGTCTGAAAATGAGCGCTTTTTAACAAAAAAGGGTGTTAAAAGCAACACCCTTTTTTTTCGCCTTGAATTGCGATACTCTTTGGTTCGATTTTAAGGATTTTTTTGATAAAAAGCTGGACAGCAGATATTTCTTTGACCATTAGATGGATATGTTTATTGCAATCCATTTACCTGCCCAGGTTATTCATTTACTCGAAGCAAATTTGATTGCTGTTCCTCAATGCGCGGCCTTTTTTTCGAAAAACTAATAATGTTCTGCTTATCTGCGCGATCTGATGTGATCCCATGGGACTTGGCATCCGAAATTTTTTGTTCATGATGTGCTTTTTTACCGGAATTGTTTTTTATTCCATGGAGTTCCGTATTCTGCCGGTTAACAAGGGGCCGCTGTAACATTTTTTCATAAAAATATATGTAATGTTGTGCGGTCACCTTATGATTAAATGTAGTGGCGCTTTGCATCATTATCCGTTTAACCTGCTTTTTCTTTTCTTTTGCGGGCAGCAGGTAAAATTGCATGGCCTGATCAATCGCCCAGGATAGACCTCCCGGGTCGAATGTGTCGAACAGAAAACCGTTGCCGGTATTTTTATTTACGTCCAGGTGGGTAACCGTATCATGAATCCCGCCGGTATCGTGGGCTACCGGGAGAGCCCCATAAATAGCGCCGATCATCTGCGGAAGGCCGCAAGGTTCAAAACTCGACGGCATCAGTACAAAATCAGAAGCCCCGTAGGCCAGACGCGCCAATCGTTCATTGAAGCTGCATACTGCCACTCGATCTGACAAATTATGGAATCGAACGATGTCTTTAAAATGTCTTTGATACTCTCCATCAGCTATAAAAACAATCTCTAAATTTTGTTTCAAGTAACGGGAAACCACTTTATATAGTATCTCGGCCAGCAACTGGCATCCCTTTTGAACCGGATCCAGACGAGACGGCCAGAAAAAAAGGGGGGCATGTGGTTCCTGCATTAAACCTAACGTTTTTTGTAGGATGCGTTTATTGGTCTTTTTTCCACTCACATGATTTTTTGCGGAATAGTTACAATGCAAGGCTTCATCTGTGGATGGGTTATAGGAAGGATCAGGCGCGTTTAGAATACCAACAGCACATCCGGCATTATTTTTATTGGCAAGTTCACATTGCATGGAGTTTTTTACAAAACCGTGCCGGCCTTCAACCATTTCCTTTAGGAAGGTGGGGCTAACTATATTTACAAAATGGGCGGCAAAAGCCCCGCTGGTGAGAAAATCTACCGGTATGGAATCTCTGGTATTTTCATAAGTGGATGGACAATACTCATAATAAAAGTTTTGCCAGAACGAAGCGCCGTCAATACCCCTGTCCTCTATTTCGGAAAGAGTGCTTTTCACCGTATGGATATTGTGAATGGTAAAAAGGCAGGGGATACCCAATTGTCTGGCCATGGCCGGAATCAGACCGGTCATCCAGTCATTGCAATGGATGAGATCCGGCTGAACCCGAGGAACGATATTGTTAATGACTTCTCGTTGAAACGCCAGTGAAATTCTGATATTTTCAAACTCATAATCTGAATAGATATGATGAAGATAGAAAAAAGCCCTGTCTTGGGCCAGGTGAATCCTTTCGTCCGGTACCTTACTCCTTATGGTTTTCAGTTCCTTTCTGATAATTGGCGGCGATTGACCGCCAAAAATAGTGCGGTAATCCGGCAGGGCTACATGGATGTCGGCACCCTGGCTATAAAGCTCATTTATCAAAGCTGCCGAGACATCTGCAAGTCCTCCGGCTTTGGCATTCAAGCCGTCCGAATTATTACCCATCCCTTTGGGAAGATAGGTGATTTCAGGAGTCACGATAAGAACCCGGGGATCGGTTGGAGAATTGTTCATAATCTGATATTCCTGTGTTTGGGTATGAGATATTGATTCAATCAAATTCAACTGAATTTTAATTATGAAGATATAATTTATTTTGTCCATAGAGGGATGAGTTCATTTTATAGGGTAGGAGTCCCTAGTGGCGGGATTTTGTCCCGGACAATCGGGAGAAAACGGATGAGATAGGTTTTAAGGGTTCAGGGGTTCCCCGGTGAAATCCCCCGTTGGGGGTCTGCATAGCAGAATTTCACTGGGCAGGCAGGGTTCAGGAAATAATAGTTAATAATCAATGTTCAACAATTAATTATTAACAATTGATTGTTGTTTATTAATTTGGGGTTCTGGGTTTGCAAAGTTATTTTTGAGTGAGCCCTGAGCTGCCGGCACATCCAAGCTATGGTTCAAGAAAGTGATTTATAAATAAAAACATACCGTTCCTCATTGATATCAATGACAATATCCCCGCCCCTCGTTTCCGCATAAACGATCCATCCGGGCTTGGGGCCACTGACACATTCAGCTTTAGGAACAAAATCGCCGGTCTTCCCGTTATACCAGGCAAGCAACATTGGTTGAGAGGCAAATTCTTTTGCTTTGTTGTCGGCAATCTGCTTGATTGACACGAAATCCAAATCTTTATCGTCAATCTTTAACTCTATTGGATTGTTCAGACACTCTTTTATGGAACAGTTACAACCGGTCATATAAATTTTCCCCTCATTTAATTTGAAAGTTTTAAGTGCCTAAAGTGATCTAACGTGCCTAAAGTTTAACCTGTGGAATGCGGAGCCTATTCCTCCGGGGTTAATGAATTCTATCATTTTTAAATTGGCCTCGCCGAAGGCGAGTTCCTTAACCCTGGCCCAGACCGATCACCAATACTCTATATTCAAAAAGGCAGGTTTGCAATGATGTATACCCGATATCAATATACATGTACGAGTCGCACCAGGGCGGGCTTTAGTTCACTTTAGCTCACTTCAAATTTTAGTC
>CAZBOB010000105.1:0-13378 GCA_964492995.1 uncultured Desulfobacteraceae bacterium
CAATTTATTGAATATAAAGCTATTCTTTAGACTTATATTTTTAACTCGGACATGGCCCCAGTGAAATAGAAAAAAAGTTTCACGGGGTAAAAATAATGGAATGATGGAATATTAGAAGGAAAACGAAAATTATAATTTGAGCTTGACGAAGAGATTAGAAAAAATATACATTCTCGGACAACCTTTTGTGAATCCCTCCAACAGTAAGGAAGTTTATTGCTTCAAAGCTGAATTTGCCGCACAGACGGCCAAGGAGAAAATATGTACTTGTTTTTCGTTAGAGCTTTTAATGATGTTGATCATCTTACACCGATCGTGTGGAAAATGAGCAGGGACAACTATCCTGTTGCCGTCTATTGTATAAACCCGGAATATGATATTCAGAACGATTATCGTCTCGACTTTTTAAAGGATATAGGAGTTAAAGTCGATTCTATTTATAATAATAATTTTGATCAACATTTGGGTATATTACATCGAGTCATGCGGTTTCTTTTTCAAAGGAGTTATGCCCTTCAAATAAGACTTGACATTAATTCTCGATCGTTATTTTCAATCTTGTCGAACAATCTGCGACTTCTTGCTCGAATAATAGGAACTCAGTTATATGGAATAACGAGAAGAAAGTTTTACGGCTCACGTTGGGCTCGCAATATTCTTGAGCACACCGGGGCTCAGGTTTTGTGTTTTGACTGGGTAAGGCCGGAACGATACGTTGTTGAGGTATTATTGAGAGCAGCCAAACAAAAATCTATACCTGCACTGGCGCTGCCTCATGGCGTTTACTTATATACGAACGATTGGGTAAAGATCGATTTGACAGAAGACAGGGTACGTGAAAAATACAATCGCTACGATCATGTTGTGGTGCAAAACAGCCTGTTCAAGGAAGTTATGTCGAAATCCGGTGTTGAGAAGGAAAAAATTCTTGTACTTGGAAGTGCCCGGTATTGCAATGAATGGATGAACCAATACAAAAAAATACTTCCCAGAGTGATAAAGTCAAGGCACGAGAATACAGGTAAGCTGAAAGTGGTTTTTATGACGACAAGATCTCGATACAGGGTAAACGTCGAAAGAACCATAAGAACGTTCGACATGTTGTCTAAGCTGAATGAAATTGATGTATTGGTCAAACCTCATACCCGGACCGGTAAGGATGTGGGCATGTATAAGAATTTGCCTCTCGCGAATGTTTCCGATATTTCCTCCGTAGAATTATGCGAATGGGCTGATGTTATGCTGGTTGTAGGTTCTAGCATTATTATTGAAGCGCTAAAGCTAAACAAACCCGCTCTTTACCTAAAATACCTTCACGAAAATACCATGGAGTACGAAGAATTCGGAGCTTGCTGGATAATACATGATGACACTGAATTGCAGAATGCGTTGCTTTCATTGAAAAACACAAAAACAAAGTTGCCCTATACCGATGAAGATGTAAATAGATGGCTTTCCGAGATTATCTATGGCGGACGGGGTGAAAGGGACGTACTAAAGGATTATGAAGAGTTCATCGTAAATTGTGCCGGTCAAACGCAAACATATATTCAGTAAAGGAAAGTTTAGGAAATGAATTTGAGTGCACCCGAAAAGGGTTTAATCAATGATTTAAGAAATGGTCGATGCACCATTGGCTCCTGGATCACTCTGGCCCATCCGGCCATTGCCGAGATCATGGCAAAGGCCGGTTTTGACTGGCTGACGGTTGATATGGAGCACAGCGTGCTCACAATTCGTGAGGCCGAAGAGCTGATCCGGGTCATTGATCTTTGTGGCGTCATGCCCCTGGTGCGCCTTTCGGCCAATGATCCCGTGCAAATCAAGCGCGTCATGGATGCCGGCGCTCACGGGGTAATTGTCCCCATGGTCAATTCGGCACCAGAGGCCGAGCAGGCAGTGACTGCTGTACGTTATCCTCCCAAGGGTCGGCGCGGAGTGGGCCTGGCCAGGGCTCAAGGATATGGAACACGTTTTGACCAGTATCTTAATTGGGCAAATAGAAACGCCCTGGTTATTGTTCAGGTAGAACATATTAAAGCCGTGGATAATCTGGAGGCAATTCTTTCCGTGGAAGGGGTGGATGGCTATATTGTAGGACCGTACGATCTTTCAGGTTCCCTCGGGGTGCCGGGTGAGTTTGACCATCCATTGATGAAAAATGCAATGAAGCGGATTGAAGCGGTCGGAAAAGATTCAGGCAAGGCTCCGGGAATTCATGTTATCGAGCCGAAGCCTGATGAACTTAAAAGCAGGATAAAACAGGGGTATCGGTTTGTGGCGTATAGCCTGGATATCAGGATGCTGGATTGTGCATGCCGAAATGGATTGAATTCCATAATGAGTTGAAAAAATGAAAAAGAAATGTATTGTTGCAATAATTCCTGCCCGCATGGCTTCATCGCGCTTTCCGGGAAAGCCTATGGCGAAGATCCACGGTATTCCAATGATAGGCCATGTCTATTTTCGGAGTAAAATGTGTCCTCTTCTGAACGAGACATATGTAGCTACGTGCGATCGGGAAATATTCGATTATATTATCTCCATTGGCGGGAAGGCCGTTATGACCGCAGATACACACGAGCGGTGTTCCGACCGAACGGCAGAGGCCATGCTGAAGATCGAATCTGAGATGGGTAGAGAGGTGGATATTGTGGTTATGGTTCAGGGGGATGAACCCATGGTAACCCCGGAAATGGTTGAGCAGTCGGTAGCCCCCATGCTAAAGGACTCCTCAACCCAGGTTGTCAACCTGATGGCCCGGATAAAAACCGTAGAAGAGTTCGAAGACCCCAACGAAGTCAAAGTCGTGATTGATCCACAATCTAATGCAATATATTTTTCCCGCGAACCGATTCCATCCCGTAAAAAAGGCAAAACGGATGTGCCCATGATGAAACAGGTTTGCATTATCCCTTTTAAACGAGAGTTCCTTCTGAAATTTAATGAACTGGATCCTACGCCGCTTGAAATTATTGAGTCTGTAGACATGATGAGGGTCATTGAACATGGCTACAAGGTAAAGATGGCTTTCAGCGACACCGAAACCCACAGTGTGGATACCGCTGAGGACCTGGCTAAAGTAGAAAAACTGATAAAAAATGACTCATTAATCCGCCAGTATGCTAAATAATGGCTATATTTAAAGTGCGAAAAGATCATAAATGAAAATTGTCATTACGACTACGTCTTTTGCAAAATTTGATAATCAGCCGCTGCAACTTCTAAACAATTCAGGATATGAAGTTGTTTTAAATCCTTATGGGCGCAAGCTTTCCGGCAATGAAGTTGTTGAGATAGCAAAGGATGCAACCGGTCTTATCGCAGGCACAGAATCGCTTGACAGGTCTGTTTTAGAAAATTTGCCGTGTTTAAGAATCATTTCCCGATGCGGAGCGGGTATGGATAATATCGATCTTGTGGCCGCTGCGGAATTGAACATCAAGGTAGTTAATACACCGTTTGGCCCTACCCTTGCCGTCGCCGAATTGACTGTTGGGTTGATATTGGACTTGCTCCGCAAGTCAACACGGATGGATAGGGAAATGAGAGCCTGCGTCTGGAAAAAACGTATGGGAAATCTCCTTAACGGCAAGAAAGTCGGCATTATCGGTTTTGGAAGAATCGGGAAAAAGACAGCGGAACTGCTCATGGCCTTTGGATGTGAACTCGGTTATTACGACACTGCAAGGATTCAAGGACTCAAGAATCTAAGGATTAAGAGACTGGGCTTATACGATCTTTTGCAAACAAGCGATATTATAACTATTCATGTTTCAGGAAAATATGAAAAACCATTGCTGGGAGATCGAGAGTTTGAAATGATGAAGGAGGGAGCCTGGATAGTTAATGTGGCCCGGGGCGGGGTGGTTGATGAAGAGGTGCTTTTTAATGCACTGAAAGATGGGCGTTTGGCCGGGGCTGCACTGGATGTATTTGAAAAAGAGCCGTATAACGGCCCCTTGAAAAAATTAGAGAATATTATTTTGACCCCTCACATTGGATCCTATGCTAAAGAAGCAAGGGCCAAGATGGAGATGCAGGCGGCAAAAAATCTGGTTGACGGATTAGAAGAAATAGGAGTATCCAGTGATTGAGGCTATAATATTTGATTTTGACGGTGTTTTGGTGGAATCGGCGGAAATCAAAACTGAAGCATTCCGGCAGCTTTTTTCTGGTTATCCTGACAAGGCGCATGAAATAGTTAAATACCATAAAATGAACATGGGGATATCCCGCTATGTGAAATTTCACTATTTCTATGAAAACATTCTGGGTAAGGAATTGTCCCGTGATAAAGAGATAGAGTTGGGTGAGAAGTTTTCTCGGATAGTGCTGGAAAGGATAGAAAGCGCCCCTTTTGTTTCCGGAACACTAGACTTTCTTGATGACCATTACAAGAAAACTCCACTTTTCATGGCCTCCGGCACACCGCATGAAGAACTTTATTATATAATCAAGAAACGAGGCATCTCCCACTATTTTAAAGAAATTCACGGCACACCTCGCA
Organism: uncultured Desulfobacteraceae bacterium; assembly: GCA_964492995.1. GTDB lineage: Bacteria > Desulfobacterota > Desulfobacteria > Desulfobacterales > UBA11574 > S5133MH16. Next base: position 4,511 of record CAZBOB010000105.1, read on the forward strand.
AAAAACCGGAGATTATTGTAGATATTCTATCTCGTTATTCGTGGCGTGCTTCGGATGTTATTTTTGTCGGCGACGCCGAATCGGATTTAAAAGCGGCAGAGGAAAGCGGCGTCTGCTTTATTGCACGGATTTCGCCCTATAGCGACAAGCGCTTATCCGGTTGTCCATTTAAGATTAACAGCATGCGTGAGCTGGAAAAAACAATCAACAAAATCATGCTGTCAAAAAAATCTCATGGAAATCCGCTAAGCAGAATCAACTCACAGAGGACAACTTAATGAAGGTTATTGTTTTTGGCGGTTCCGGTTTTTTAGGGAGCCATGTGGCGGACTTTTTAACAGAGGCGGGACATGCCGTAACTATATTCGATATTAAGCCATCACCCTATCTTCAGTCCGACCAGTCGATGTATGTTGGAGATATTCTTAATCCGGAACAGGTTTTAGATGCTGTTAGAGGCCATGATGTTGTTTATAATTTTGCAGGACTTGCCGATCTGGACGACGCAACCACCCGGCCCGTGGACACGATACGTCTAAATATTGAAGGCAATGTCAATATGCTGGAGGCTTGCCGCAGGAGTGACGTCGACCGCTTCGTTTATGCCAGCACAATTTATGTATACAGCGATAAGGGCGGTTTCTACCGTTGCTCCAAACAGGCGGCGGAAACCTATATCGAAGAGATGAACCGGAAATATGACCTGGATTTTACGATTCTCAGATATGGCACTCTATATGGCCCAAGAGCAGATGAGAGAAACAGTATCTACAGGTACTTGCAGGAGGCCATGGAAAACGGGCGTGTGGTGTGCAGCGGCAGCGGGGAAGAGATGCGGGAATATATAGATGTTCGAGATGCGGCCCGCTTGAGCGTGGTTATCCTGGATGATACGTATAAAAATCAATATATCATAATCAGCGGGCATCATCCAATGAAATTTAAAGAGATGATCTTGATGATTCAGGAAATACTGGGCAAAAATATCAAGATAGAATTTTCAGCCCAAAAAAACCCTGATCATTACATCTATACACCCTATTCATTTACACCAAAGGTAGGGCATAAACTTGTCAATCACCGCTACCTGGATATGGGGCAAGGCTTTCTGGAGTGCTTGCATGAAATTTATAAAAAAAGAGGTCAACACCTCGTTTGACCGATTTTAAAAGAGCGGAAAGATCTTTTTCTTAAATTTTTGCATACCGTTATTATTGACAATTTCATTGTGCGCCTGCATCTAAAATTCTTTTGAGTGACACCAAACTTCTCCACTTGGAACTTTATACACCGAAACGTTGGCCCTATGGGTGGCATATTCATCGAAATCAATACTGATGATCTGTTTTCCCGCCAGTGCACATTGATAGAGAAAACTCGCACCATTGTCTCCAAATATCCGGTGTTTGCTTTCATGCTTATCCTTGATATCGAGAACGTCGAGGTATAAATGGTGAAAGGACATATTGTGCCTGCTGAAAAGAATCCGATTAACGACCAGTAGCGCCGGGTGCAATCTTGGAAATCGTCCCACATAGCCCCGTCTTCTGACATTAGACGGCTTTTTGATAAGGTTTTTAATCGCCGTTTTTAAAACGGATTTCCATAGGATTTGATTGTTGCGGTTGGTCACACGTCCTTTCGACAATTTACGACTGGTAAGAAAGGCGTGGTAGAATTTTGGAGGAACCTCGGCGCTGAGCGTCAGGTGGAAAGGAGCCTGCTGGTAGAGCAGACCAATTGCGGCAAGATCCTCAGTACTATAGCGATTGGAAAGTTGCACCATATCAGGTAAATAGCGGTCGGACATAAACGCAATATCACTGTCCATTGCGATAACGTACTGATTGGAGGCGTAGTTGTTTATTACTTTGTCTATGGCCTGGCCGTGAAAAAGTCTTTCCGGTTCAACGATTCTATTAACGCGGCCACTATATTCATCCAGCAGCCTTGATAGATCATCTTCATTCAAATCGCGCACCGGTGAGGATTTGTATGATCTCCAGTCGACATAAAATTTTTTGTCGCCCGATTCCAATTCTCGTTTAACAGCCACCGATTGATCAATAAGATTAATGGGATGCGTGTCATAATATGGAAAGCTCTGCAGAAGTTTCTTTAGATATTGCAGTTCGTGTTGCTGTAACCCAAGGAAAAAACTATAAAATTCAAAATCCTCGGAAGTAATTTTCGTGGCCATAAATCCCTCCTGATTATAGATGAGTCTGTTGATTAATGAGAATCTTCGTTCAAGATCAAGGCATGCGAAAAAAATAACCACAGGCATATATTTGATATTCCGAGGATTATTTTTTGAGCATAACGCAGAGATTGTGCGAAAAGACTATTAATCAACAGACTCATAGATTGCTGCCTGCGTGGGAATGACATGGTAACCTGATAATTTTATTGGCTTCAAGTATGCTTAGGAGATTGGCCTAATTTCACAAGCATATTGTAAATAAAGCGTGTCAGATAACCACCCAAAGGTGAGCAGGCTGATTAACCTGGGGATTGATTTGCGAGTGCGGCGAATTCCTTTCATATTCACAATCTCGTAATCCAACATGTGGAACATGTCTTTAATGCTCTTTTCTGTGAAAAATCTCAGATGAGTTTTATCCAATACCCCCTTATCTTTATATTCCCACTGCTTTTTGAAGACCAGCTTAAAAAAAGTTCGGTAATGCCTGACATTAGGAATTGAACAGATAACAACACCGCCTTGCGCAAGGTTAACCTTGATTTTTTGTAGAACTTCATACGGATTAACGAGGTGCTCAAGGACGTCATTAAAAAAAATACAATCGAAATACTTCAGCGGCAAACTCGGCATGACCTCTAAAATGTCACCAACAAGTACGTTGTTATATTGGGTTATGGCAGCTCGTGCTGCTTCCTTATCTATTTCTATCCCCCATAGTTCCACATCCATCTTAATTTTAATAAAAGCTCCAAAGTTGCCAGTACCACACCCTACATCCAGGATCCTTTTCGCGGTGACAGGCAGGAAATCCATCATTTCACTCCTGTTGCGTTTGAAATAACCATCCGGCCTGATTGACAGATTATTTAGGAGCTTGCTTTCATTCATTTCAAATCGTTAAAATATTACATTTCTCTCGATCTGTGGTTAACTCATAATACCTCAATATATTGGGGCGTTGGGTCCTAAAGGGTTTTCTTTTCCATTGCATTCCAATTGGGAATGACCGTTTTCCTTGCCTTTCTGGGGAGCCTTGCTATCCGCTCATCTTCATAAAAAGAGTCATTATTGAAGTGGGTGGTGCTCACTTCCTCAAAGATCGCACCGCCAAGGGTATGGAATTTATGCCACTCACCCGGTTTCACCAAAACCGTGTCCCCGGCTTGCAGTTTGATCCTTTTTCCTTCCAGCTCCACCTCCATGTCCCCATACAATAACTGGAATGTTTCCTCCTTGACCTTGTGAAAATGGTACGGGTGTTTCTGACGAGGAAGTTGTATGATTAATTTCTTGCAGTACTTACGGTTGATGCAGTCCATGATGACCGCGCCGAACTCCCTGAACCGCTCAAGACCGTAGTGGTGGGACAACTCAATGGAACTGTCTTTGCCAATATGGATCCGTGCCTTGCTGAGCATCCCTTTCACCTGAAGCATGATGCGATAGATAATCTCTTCCGGAGGTAAAGTAAAGTCGCCCACAGTCTCATTGACCGGCTCGTTTGGAGAATAGTCCCTGTCAGCTTCAACCCCATCAAACCAGTCACCACTGACGAGCTGCCCGTCGTGCAGCGGCATCGCAAAATAAACCTTGTCCCTGTTCAGCTTACCACCTTTTTTGATCTCCTCCCTTGCGAATACCCCCCGCATCAGTGAGCGCAAGGAGGCAATCTCTTCAGGCGACGCAGGACTGCGATGGTCTCCGCCACAGGCTTCCACGGCCTGCTTATACGCCTCAATCCACCGGGCAATCTGTTCGGGCCTGGAAGAATAACGGTTTAACTTGTGTTTTTCTGTTTCCATACCCACGTGCCTTTCAAACAGCCTCGCGCCTTTTGCATAGGCAATTTGAACAGCGACATAATTATCAGGGTCCTCATGGGTGCTGAACCCAATGGGCACGTGCGGAAACCTCTCTTTTAACAAACTAATCTGGTTTAGCCCCAATTTGTTGTTGGGGGTGGGATAGATGGCCACGCAATGCATCAAGGCGAAGTGCATGTTCTTGGATTCGAGAAAACTCACCAACCGGTCTATCTTGTCCATGCTTAATCCCGCTGTTGAGACAACAACAGGCCTGTTCACCTGGGTGATTCGTTCAAGAAGTGGTCTGTCACTCGCCGAACAACTGGCCACTTTAATAATTTTAATGTCCAAATCAAGAATGATGTCCAGGGATTCCTCATCGAACGGCGTGCACATCGTAAGCATCCCATTCTTAATGACGGCCTCCGTGAGCAACCCGTATTGCTGAGGGTTCAGGGCCGTTTCCATGAATCTGGGAATATGCTTTACATCTTTTTTCTTTTTGTAATCAGGATGAATAAAGGTATCCAATTGCCTGAATTGGAACTTGAGCGCACCGCGAACTCCGGCCTTTTTATTGACTTTACCCAATTCATTAATGATGTTGAGTGCATGATCCACGTCGCCTTGATGGTTGTTGGCCAGGTCGAAAGTGAACAGGCCGTTGAAATCAAAGTCGTTCATGAGAATTCACCTCGTTTTGTTAAACCTAAATTGAGTGATTTTTTACTCGATCTGCACCGATCTCTTGCGCATCAAGGATCCGCGAAAATCCTCGACATATCCACGGGTATGCCTGCGGTTTTCGCGAACCCTTATGCATTAAGATCTCAGCACATCTCTTCGCAAAAAATCGCTCAACTCAGGTTAAATTATCTCGATAGACTCAGGTTTGTATCCCTGATCGTAATTGATCCTGACAAGCCTCCTCACCTGGTGGGACACATGCGCGGCTGCGATAACCAGCATGGTGTCAAGCCCTCTCTCAAGAGATATGGGCGATCCCGCCCTATCCCCCCCCTTGAGAATCTCCTCAATGTGATCAATCTCACCCTTAAAGTCGTCAGGACGCGTTTTCCGAATGGTTTCCTCCGTCACCTTGCCCTTCCCATCCCAGTAACGCAAGGCATCGTGGTTTTCATCAAAATTGACAACCCATTCAAGGAAGCCCCGGGTCCCCTGAATTCGTGCCGCTTTTTGGGCGGGCTCAGTCACCACGTCCTGGGCAATGTCCCCCACAAGGCCGGTTTCCGTCTTGACACTTAGAAGACAGACCCGATCATATTTAACAATGCCGTCAGCCACCATATCCATCATAGCGGATACCTCAACAATTCTTCCCGCACCGACAAGATGGGCAAAGTGTTGCCAGATATTTATGGCGTGAGAATGCTCTCCGGTGGCCCCACCTCCCCGTTCCAAGAACCCCAGGTAGGTGTCCCTGGGACCGCTCAACCATGGATGAGCATCAAAAATACCGCCCCAATGCTCTCGAAACCTTGCGCTGATGGTAATCGGCTTGCCCATGGTATTACCTGCAAGAATTCGGGCCGCACGCCCGGAGTTCACGGTCAAAGTGTGGTTGTAGCCGACGGCAACGAACGATCCGGTGGCCTTTTGCAGTTTAACAATCTTCCCAACCCCTTGAAGAGAAGGGGTGCATAGCGGTTTTTCAACAAGCAATACCTTAGGCGGGCTGTTTTCTAACACATGGCTTGCCAGGCCCATGTGGGTATCGGGCGGGGTACCGATGATGGCCACATCAAAATCTTCATCAGAGAGCGCATCCGGCCTCGAAAGCCGTATGCCCGGATCCCAGCGCCCATAGCGGGACGGATATATGTTTTCGCGTGTTCGTTCCAGTGCCCCGGGGTCGATATCGCACATGAGCACGTCCCATCCCTCAGCGCGGCAGGCATGGGCCAGATGGTTGCCGATAGAACCGGCGCCATAAATTATTACTTTGTACACGAAAGTTGCTCCTTTTTTACTGATATAGTACTGGGTCAAAGTCGATTGTCAGAAAATCCCTAACCCAGCTTTCCATTTTCTCTCTGAGCCGTAGACTCTACCCTCCGGCCTGTAAGCCCTACGGGCTGGAAGCGGAGCCGGAGGCCCAGAACCCAATATTCCATTGTTCCAACATTCCAACATTCCCTCCGGGGCGTAGGCCCTACAGGCCGGAGGCCAATTGTGAGCGAAGCGAGCTAAGTTCTGATCCTGAATATATGCTCAGACATCTGTGTAACCTTGATGGTTTCAAAGCGGTTCAGCAGTTTTCCCATGCGTTTGACGCTTCTCATGATCTCCTCCACGGAGATATCCGGGAAACGGTGAGCGTGGTACGCCAGGTTATTCCGATGTCCCGGGCGCCGCATATTGATACGTTTCACCATTGTCCGCAAATTGTTATGGCTCCAGCCCTGAACATAGTCGCTTATGGGTGCAGCCGGGGGTTGCCTTTTATTGTAACCTTCGGCCTCCAGGACTCGGACGATACGTTCTGCGGCTAATGGGCCGTCCAGGGCCGCAATGTGTTGATCCAAAATCTTCCGGCGATCGGCGTAATCAAGCGGACCGAGCTCTCCTTTTGCCATGGCACGAATCGTGGTACACAGCTCATTGAGCGAGAAGACACGCCGCCCCAGAGAATTAGGCAGTTCAAAGTCAAATTCCTCTGCCCTCACCGGCTGGTAGCTCACTGTCGGCGTGCCGAGCACTGCGGCTTCCACCTGAGTGGTACAGCCGTTCGCAATCAATGCCTGTGCCGCCATGAGCCACGGGATGACGTTTCCGTCGTTTGCAACGTACAGATTGCCGCAGCGTTTGGCCATGCCGACCCAGGGCCCGTGGTTCTCTGCAGGATGAGGCCGGACAACCACATTGCAATCGCTCAGTGCCTCGCACAGGGACGGTAGCATGCCTTGAAAATGCTCGAAAAGGGCAAGTTTATGCCGGCCCTTTCCTATATCGAATCGATTCGCCCCTTGGGTCCCCTCGGCCGCAATGGCCTTTTTGAGTTCACTAAGTTCCGGATAGAAATGGTTGACCTTGCTGAAATTCGTATTCACCAGTACGAAGTCCCCGAACCGTTCACGAATTGATTCTACCTCGGGGCGGTAAAATTCACGAAGCTCCGGCCGCATCAAGTCGATGCGGGGACTTCCGGCGATATGGATTGGCGCACCGTAATAACCGGGGTACTCACGAAAGGTGCGGGCGTCGTCCGGGCCCCACGCGATCAGGTGGGAGACTTGCCGCATGGTGACCGGTGAAAGGCGCCAGCGGTAATATTCGGCATCTGCTTCACGCAACAGTCCTTCCTCATCCCATGCAAGGATTTCATGGCCCAGCTTGCGCAGAATGTTGAACATGCGAGCGCTTAACATGCGAATGCTCTTGGCCAGATAAACCCCCCTCGGAATCGCGCCGACTCGAAAATGGAGAAAGGCCCGTGAGCCGATAATGACGGGGAAACCGCTCTCCGCCGCAAGGCAACCCAGCAGGAGTTTAGCATCCATCTCGCGGACTTGCGTCTCCACCGGAATCATGAGGGTTGAAGCTAACGTGGCCATAAAGGTTTTAATCTCCCCGAGCCGCCAGGACCTCCCAGCGCTTGGCAAACGCGTCAAACAGTTGATCATTGGTGGAAATGGCGCCGATCTCATAATTGAGCCAATACGAGCGCATGGTCCAGTTAAAGCTGCCGAATATCACCCAGCGTTGGTCAGCCTTCTCCGCCAACACGAATTTGTTGTGCATGGGAAGGCCCTCTGGGTGGGTAATGCGCCGAAACGGGATTCCGGCTTGAGTCAATCTCTGCTCCGCCGCCACAGGAACCCGTCTTAAGGTTGGCTCAGCCAAAATTTCCACGTCAGCGCCATTGCGGGCCAGCCGTATGATGGATTTGACAACGGACGACCCTTTGATGTGCGACGCAGCAATGCGTATCCGTGCACCCGTTCCAAGGCGCAAAAGAAACTGCACCGCGGGGTGTGAGCGTATCCGCGGCCAGAAATGAATGTCGGTATCTTCCCCCTGCACCGCCCGGTTTGCGATTGCCGAAAAACGGTGGAATATGGAACATTGTGCTCGGTGAATCCACCGGGCGTGTTCAACCAGCCTCTCCACCAAAATGGGGTCCCCAAGCCCGACCAGAGCATTGTGCCCACGGTCCTGGTCGCCGATCTCATCTATGATGGCAGGATCATCCTCGCAACCATCTCCGGACGGATTAAAGGACCCGATAAAGGCTAACGGTACCGGATGGGAAAAACAATATAGCTTTTCGTGCAAGTGCGGTTTCCACATAATTCCGGAAGGTATCGGCACCCGCCGCAGGGACAGGGTACGAAATCCTGCGCTTAGACCGTTCGGGCCGGATAACATTGCAATCACGGCTTCATTAGCATGCGCTGTTCGAGGATGTCTCTCCAGCGTCACGGTGACCTTAACGCCTCGCCGGTGTGCCCGGAGTAATTCCTCAGCCAGCCGTCGGTCACGAAAATAGTAGGTCACCCAATCAATGGATCCACCGGGCGGAACCGCGGCCACACACTCTGCCAGCAAGTCACGCAAGCGGTATGCCGGCATATCAGGACCGCCGAAATAGACCTTGCAAAAAGGGCTCTTGCTGCTATATTTTTTTATGTGGTGACGCACTGACCATGCCCGGCCCAAAAAATGTAGCCGCCCTACGCCTTGATGAATTCGTAAAAAGTGAAACGTGAACTGTAAAACGACTACATTTAGTATATTAAGAGGAAATATTACACAACATATAGACTTTTCACGTTTAACTTTTTACTTTTCACGTTTAACTTTTTACTTTTTACGTTTAACTTTTTACTTTTTACG
>CAZBOB010000106.1:0-13138 GCA_964492995.1 uncultured Desulfobacteraceae bacterium
ACATGCGCCTTGAGATAATTTCGATACAAAAAAGTGATCACCCGTTAAAAAAAAAGCATTTTTAACATGAGATTCACCTTACTTACGGGTATAATATAACGGGTATAATATAAACTAATGGGAAAATTACTTTTCCCGGCGATAACTTAAAAATTACAATGTTGAAAGAAAACGATTTAGAAAAGATAGAGCGATATATTAACGGTCTTGCCGATGACAACGAAAAAGCCTGGGTGGAATTTCAATTTTTAAACGGAGAGGATAATTATACTCTGCGGCACTTGCTTAAAAATGACTGGGACATTATGCTCAGGGATACCTCACCTTCTGAAGTTAATCTCAGCCACCTGCTCGACAGGGTACACCATATAATCCGAAAAAATGAGACTTTGAAAAGGCAGAAACCTTTGCAGAAATTTATTCGGATTTACATGAAGGCTGCCGCCATATTAATTTTACCATTACTGGTTGCAGGAGGTCTGGTTTACAGTTACCTGGGCAATCATAGTAAGACAACAACCGACCGGCAGGTCATTTCCACTATCTTTACCCCTTTTGGCGCACGGGTCTCCTTCAATCTGCCCGACGGCACCACCGGTATGCTCAACAGCGGTTCACACCTCAGCTATTCACTTCCTTTTAACAACAACCGTGAGGTAAGCCTTGATGGAGAAGCATGGTTTGAAGTAAACCGTGATGGAAACCATCCATTTGAAATCAGTACCGGTAATTCGACTATAAAGGTTCTGGGCACCAGCTTCAACGTGAGCGCTTACCCTGCAGAAAGTTATGTCGAGGTAGTACTACAAAAGGGAAAAGTTGAGTTTCAGGATAATGAAGGCGATGAAAAGGTAACTATACTTCCATCAGAAAGGTTGGTTTTTCACAACGGGAATATCAGCAAGTCGGTTACCGATCCGGCAACGTACAATGCATGGACCGAAGGCAAGCTCGTTTTCAGGAGTGATCCTATGGCCGAAGTGGCCCGCCGGATTGAAAGGTGGTATAACGTAAAGATTATTCTCGCCGACAGTGAGCTTGAAAAATATTCTTTCCGTGCAACTTTCCAGGACGATACACTCGAAGAGGTATTACGGTTCTTAAGTATGACCTCTCCCATCAGGTACAGAATTACCCCTCGCAGGCTTCTGGACGATGGAACCTACGAAAAAGAAAAAGTGACTATTTATCTCAAAAAATGATAATCTGACTTTTTAAAAACCAAAAAGCCTATGAAAACAAAAAAAAGGAAATCGCGTCAACGATTTCCCTAAAAAACATCATTCCGATATTTTTTAACTTAAAAACATTACAAATCTATGAAAAAAAACAAACCTTTCGGGGAATTGTTTTATCGTTCTCTGAAAAAAACTCTAAAAATTATGCGTAATGCTTTAATTCTATTATTTATAGGAGTCCTACAGGCACACGCTATTGACACCTATTCACAGAAAACCAGGCTTTCCTTAAATATTTCAGATACAGAACTTGTTAGTGTACTTGATAAAATTGAAGACGAAAGCGAATTTTTCTTCCTGTACAATGAAAAACTGCTCGACACGGAACGTAAAGTCAATATTACTGCAAATGATCAATTAATTAATGTGATACTGGATAATCTGTTTGCCGGTACCGATGTGGAGTATACTATCATTGACCGCAAGATCATTCTTGCACCGGATTATTTGATGTCTGAACCGCAACAAAAACAAATAACCGGGACTGTTACCAACAAGAATGGTGTACCTGTTATTGGTGCGAACGTTGTTGTTACCGGAACAACTCAGGGAACGATGACTGATATTGACGGTAAATACAGTATTGAAGTTCCTCAGGGATCAAAAAGCCTTACATTCTCATTTATCGGAATGGAACCCCAGGAAATCAATATCGGGACATTAACACAAATCAACGTAACCATGGTTGAGTCGGTGACTGGTCTTGATGAGGTTGTAGTTATTGGTTATGGCACCATAAAAAAAAGTGATTTAACCGGTTCTGTCGTAAGAGTATCTATGGAAGAAAAGGCATCTCTGGCAAACATAAACCTTTCGCAGGCTTTATCGGGAGCTGCTGCAGGGGTGAATATTCAGGGGTCAGGTCTCGCAGGTGGTGAACCAAGCCTTTCAATAAGGGGACAAACCTCTCTGTCGGCAACTGACAAACCACTGATTGTGCTGGATGGTATTATCTATAACGGAGCCATGACTAACATTAATATCAGCGATATCGAATCAGTAGATATTCTCAAGGATGCCAGTGCTGCTGCAGTTTACGGATCAAGGTCGGCAAATGGTGTACTTCTTATAACTACTAAAAAAGGTAAAACAGAAAAACCGGTTGTCTCATTTAGCTCGTACTATGGCTATCAGGATATGACAAATAATCCGATGAAAGTGATGAATGCCGAGCAATATGCAGTAAGACTGGTTGACTTTTATTATCAGCAGAGATTGTATGACTGGTATAAAACTCACCCGACAAGCGCCACAGGAAAACCAGTCAGTCCTGATGTAACAGACCGTAATGTTGTTGCCGCTTACCTTAGAACCCAGGAAGAGAAAGATAATTACCTTGCAGGAAATGAAATTGACTGGATTGATGAAGTTACACAATTGGCTCCGATTCAAAACTACAACCTTAACTTGTCGGGGAAAAGTGACAGGAGCAATTACTATGTGTCAGGCTCATATACTGATGAGGAAGGAATTCTCCTGAATGATAAGTTCAAAAGGTACACACTGCATGCCAATATTGAGAGTAAAATTGCCGATTGGTTTACATTAGGATTAATTTCATCTTTCTCACAAAGTGATTATTCCGGGTTGCAAGCAGATCTTGGAAACATCATTCCACGCAGTGCAGCGCAATCAGGTGCTATGCTTTGTAGCCCTCTGGCAGATAATAAGATTGGTTCTCCAGACTTTGATATGTTCCTTACTGGAGAACTTTATATGCCATACCCTCTTAATAATTTATATGTTAATAATAGTGATATCAGAGATAACCTGTTTTTTGTAGGTAGTGGCAAGATAACAGTACCGTGGATAAAAGAGTTAACTTATGAGTTAAATTATTCAAACACATATCTATACAAAAATAATAATACTTTTTATCCATCCACCACGCCACTGGGCGCCACCAACAAAGGCCAGGCTATAAAGAATCCTTCTGAAGAAAGAAACTGGATCGTTAATAACATAGTCACTTACTTAAGAACTTTTGGTGATCACCAGGTAAATGCCACGTTACTGTATAGCCGGGAAAACCGTCAAGCACAGAGCTCAACCCTTAATGCACAGGGATTTGACAATCCTGCCCTGGGTTATAATAACATGGCGCTTGGTACAGTTGCGACCGTTGCATCAACAGCATGGGAAGAAAATAGCCTTTCATATATGGCTCGTGTCAACTATTCATTTAAAAAACGCTATTTGTTAACAGCAACCGTTAGAAAAGACGGCTTCTCCGGATTTGGAGAAAATAAGTTTGCAACGTTCCCTTCGATTTCAATGGGCTGGGTGGTTTCAGACGAGTCATTCCTCAGAGATATTAAATCGCTCTATTTAAAGTTGAAGGCCTCCTACGGGAAAAACGGGAACCAGGGAATCGGACGCTATTCAAGCTTATCACAGTTTACCGACGATGCTTATGTTTATGGTTCCACAACAGCAATTGCTATTTACACAAGCATTTTAGGGAATTCTGATCTGGGATGGGAAACAACTTCATCGTTCAATATCGGGCTGGAATATGGTTTTCTGAACCGGAAAATTTTAGGTTCGGTTGATGTATATAAAGCTAAAACCATCGATGTTTTGGTTAATAGAGCCATTCCCAAATGTACCGGATACACAAATATCTGGACAAACATCGGAGGTATCGACAATAAAGGTATTGAACTGGAATTAACAACTATTAATCTTGATGGTAGCCTCAGATGGAAGACCAATTTCGTATTTTCCCTTAACAGAGATAAGATATCCAAACTTTACGGTGGCAAGGAAGATAAAGACATAGGAAACTCATGGTTTGTTGGAGAATCAATCAGTGCCATATATGATTATGAAATGGCAGGAGGGCTCTGGACTGAGGAAGAGCTTTATAGCGGCAATATTCTGAATGATTGGTATCCTGGTCAGTACAAATATGTTGATCAGAATGGGGATGGTGTTATTGAGCCGAATGCAGACAGAAAAGTTATTGGTTACAAGACCCCGAGCTACCGGTTCAGTATAAATAATACTTTTTCTTATAAGAATTTCACCCTCTATTTCTTCATTAACTCAATACAGGGAGGTAAAAAATATTATTTAACGGATAATTATTTTGCAGTAAATACCAGTATGAACTCAGATGACGTAATAAGGACAAACGCCCCAGCAGTTCGTCCTTACTGGACTCCTGATAACGGAGTAAATAATGCTACCGGAATATACAATACGCCTGTTGTAGTGAGTGGAATTTATGAGAGCAGGAGTTTTGTGAGATTACAGGACATCTCCCTTTCATACAGAGTTGGTCCCGGTTTGCTGAAAACTTTACGAATGGAGGGATGTCAGTTCTATTTAGCCTCTAAAAATCCATATGTATGGACCAACTGGTCAGGCTGGGACCCGGATACCGGGTCCTGTAATTCGATGTTGATGAGAAACATTACAGCAGGTCTCACGCTTACTTTTTAACTTGATTTATTAAAATTAACAGTTTAATAATTATAAAACGATGAAAAAATATTCAGGCCTATTTAGCAAAAAGTGCTTATTTGCAATTCTAGTGTTGATGTTTTCCTCCTGCAGTGAGGATATACTTAATGAGACCCCTCTTGATTTTTTTTCACCTGAGAACGCCTTTAACTCTCTTGCGGGAATTCGACAGGGAATAAATGGATTATATTGTGATGTACGTAGTTTGAAAAATGGGTTGTTGGAGGGCAGCTTAGGAAGTGATGTGTGTTATAATGGTGAAAATCCGGGTGGTAACACACAAATGGTTAATTATATAACTTGTATGATTCCAACTGATATAAATTTAGGTAACCTGTGGAATAGCTTTTACAGCCTTATTCAGAAAGCAAATGTTGTTATAGAGGGTATCAATAATTCTGATGACGCTATCTGGGCGAGTGATGCTCAAAAAAATGCATATTTGGCAGAAGCGATGCTCTTCAGGGCTTTTGGATATCGTTATTTGGTTATGCTTTGGGGCGATGTCCCCCTTGTAACTGAAGCAATTCATTCTATAAAAATTGATTTAGTAAGAGCTCCTAAGGCAGATGTTTTTAAGCTGATGGAAGAAGACCTTATTTTTGGTATCGCAAACTTACCTGAACCAGGGGAGGAGGAGAATGTAGGCAGAATAAATCAGGGAGTCGCAGCACACTTGTTATGTGAGACTTATATTAACCAGGCTTATCTTAACCCGTCTAAATTCCAACTGGCTGTGGATGCGGCTTCAAAAGTAATTGATGGATATAACTATGCACTGATGACAGAACGTTTCGGATCAACTGTTGATGTATTTGGGTCAGGTGATGTTTTTTTGGATCTTTTTGCATATGGAAATCAATACCTGCCGGAAAATCGCGAATGTATCTGGGCAGTGCAATTTGAGCCATTTATTACAGGAGGTTATCGAAATATGTCAGAATATTTTTTTGGACCTGCATATTTCAGGTTAGGAAACGCTCCTGACGGAAAAAAGGCGATCAGGGGTGATTTTGTTGATGGTGCATATACAGGATATTCAGATACATTAGGACGTTGCGTATCATATTTTCGTCCTACCAGTTATGCTGCCTATTTTGTATGGCGAAGCGATTGGTATAATGACATCCGGAATGCTAAACATAATATTAAAAGAGATTTCTATTTCGACAATCCCGAATCGATATATGACAAGCAAAAGATTGATTTCAGTCTTTATCCTCCAGGAACAAGAGATCCTATACATGATACATGTTCGTATATTTACCCATACTTTATCGGGAAGGTTGGTGATCCATTACACCATTTTACTGAGCCTAAAAAGGCGGGCGCTGGGAGAAATCATAAAGACAAATATGTTATACGCTTAGCAGAAACATTACTCCTGCGTGCTGAAGCTTATGTTAATTTAGGAAGGCTTGATTTAGCAGCTGCGGATATTAATAAAATCAGGAACAGGGCAAATGCAACTCCGGTTTTACCTGCAGATGTGAATTTGGATTATATATTGGATGAACGGGTAAGAGAACTTTACAGTGAAGAGTGCAGATATATTACTTTACGTCGGATGGGTAATATGGTGGAAAGAACTCAGAAATATTGTGATAACCCTATATTTCCTGGTGCTAATATTAAGGATCATAATGTCCTGTATCCTATTCCTCAAACCGAGATTGATTTAAATATTGATGCTGTGATACAACAGAATCCTGGTTATTAAATAAGAATACGGCGAGGTATAGGAATATGGTTACTATTTACATGCGAGTATTATATTATACTATTAAACAATAAAAAATTGAAATGAAATGAAAAAAAGAACTTTTTTAGGAGTACTAATTCTATCGATTGTATGGATTACCTCTTTTTCGCAAACAGTAATATTTGAACCAACAGGAAATCCTGCTGATTTTAAGGTAAAATCCTGTTTGCATTCCGTTAGTTATGCAGGTTTGTGGGGGCAAGATGTGCTAACCGTTGATGAATTTCTTCTGACAGCAAAAAGGTTGGGGTACGACGGGGTGATTCTGATGGCAAAAAGGCCGCATGTTTCCCCTCTTGATTATGACAAAGAAGCCCGGGCAAAACTTAAGAAAAGAATTGCAGATTTGGGACTAACATTAGTGGCGCTTGCAGGTTATAATGACTTTACTGCAGGAATGGAGTATAATCCGGGGGGAGCTCCTCAGGCTGAGATACAGGGGGCCTATTTAGGTATGGTAGCAGAATTGGCCAATGACTTAGGTACTAAAATGGTACGCATTTTTACGGGAAACAAACGTGAGGGAGTTGCCTACGATAAACAATATGCTACTATTGTTGAGGGTATTACAATTGCTGCCAAAGAAGCACAAAAGTACGGTGTTACCCTGTTTGTACAAAATCATCACAACATTGCTTTTAATTACAATGACTTGTATGCGATGCTGAAAGAAATCAATCTGCCGAATGTCAAAGCAGGTTGGGATCCAGGGCAGCTTCTCCGTGCCCCCGATTCTCCTGAAGAAATAAGGCAATCTATTCTGAAAATGAAACCTTATATTGTAAATACCATCTCTGACCACGGTATCTATAAAGCAATCGATAAAAAAGATAATGCCAGGATAGCAGCCTATGACGCCTTTTATAATGCCTTAAAAGAAATTGGATATCAGGGTTACCTTGTTTACGAAATGTGCGGCAAAATTGAAGGAGGAGGCTCTATTAATAACTTAGATGCTTTCGCTAGAAGATTTCACACATACATAAGAAAATTTAGATGACAGGATAGGCTGGATGACGTATTCATAAGATGGTTGCCCATAAAGTATGAAGCCAAACATATTGAAATTTAGAAAAAGAAGATATTTGATAGGCTCATCGAAGCGGCATAAAGAAACAGAAAGGAGGAAAATAATGGAAGAAGTATGTTCACATAGCTCAAAAATTAGTTAGAAGGGGAGAATATCCGCCCAAGAGCAGAGGCATACAGAATATTTTAGCAATGGAGTTAAACCAATTTGGCCGTAATTGAATAGCCTTTGTTCAGATGCCGGATTAATCTTGGTTCAAAAAATTCAAATAAGTTTAATGTATTAAAATTTGATTAAAAAATTGTAAAATGACAAAAAGAAGAGATTTTATCAAGAAAAGCGCAATAGCCACAGCCGGTATAGTCAGTGGTGGCATGGGATTCAGTGCTAAGTCTTATGCTTCAATCATTGGTGCAAATGAACGTATTAACATTGCTGTAATTGGACTCCGCAGCCAAGGTGGTTTTGCTCATCTCAACAGCTATTGTTCCATGAAAGACAGCAAGAATGTCTGGTTAACAACTCTCTGTGATGTTGATGAACAGTTCTTTGCCCCACGGGCAAAAACAGTTCAGGAAAAAACAGGCATTAAACCTAAAGCTGAATGGGATATGCGTAAGGTATTTGATAACAAGGAGATACATGCAGTGTCGTTGGCTATACCCAACCACTGGCATGCACTGGCGACAATATGGGCCTGCCAGGCTGGAAAACATGTTTATGTTGAAAAACCTGCTTGCCATAATATCTTTGAAGGCAGGAAAATGATTGAGGCTTCCCGCAAGTACAATGTAAGGGTGCAGGTTGGATTTCAATTTCAACGCCGTCCGGGTAATGCGGAAGCAACGAAATTTCTGCACGACGGAGGTATCGGTGAGGTCTATATGGCCCGTGCTCTTTGTTATAAACAACGTGATTCATTTGGTATTGCAAAAGACAGTACCCCACCTGCCACACTTCATTACGACATGTGGTTAGGACCCGCTCCCTGGCGCCCGTATAATGAAAAGAGAAGTCACTACAACTGGCATTGGTTTTGGGATACAGGGAATGGGGATACCGGAAACTCAGGGCCACACCAATTCGATATAGCCCGCAGGGGATTATTCAAATTCAATGAGAACGAACACCCAGTTTCAGTCTATTCTGCCGGTGGTATCTACGGAATTGATCCTAAAGAATGTGCACAGGAAACTCCAAATACGCTATCCTGCATATTTAAATACAGCGATGGGAAAATACTGGAGTTTGAAACCAGAGGCCGATATACGAACGCTGAACCAAGCTCAACCATGTGGTATGGCACTGAAGGTTACTTCCTTGGCGGAGAAAATTGGAAAGCTTTCCGTCACAATGAAAAAGTACCTTTTGCAAAAGCTACAAAGACATTTCAAGCGAGGGGTTTTGATCCTCCCTTACCTCCTTATGTCGCCGATAATGACGATCATTGTGCTAATTTCATTGATGCCATCCGCTCAGGAAATAACGAGACTTTGCATTGTGACATCATCGATGGCTTCTATTCCTCTGCTCTTCCTCACCTGGCAAATATATCATATCGTTTGGGACGAGAATTAAAGTTTAATGGTGCTACCGAAAAGTTTATAAACGATCCCGAAGCTGATACTTTCTTGACACGGAATTACCGTAAACCTTATGTCGCTCCGGAGGAAGTTTAATATGGAACGATTTTTATGGCCTCCATGAACAAACGTTTGTAGAGGTCTTCTTGTATCTCTTTCTGAAATTAATCCTACCCAGGTTTTATTATTGGTTTGCACATGGCAATAGAATCCAACATTCGTCCGGTTGCAATCCGTGGTTTCAGTATATGTTACAAGAAGTTAATGAATTTGTGTTAATATTCATAATGAGTATATATTGATAATATTATAAAATTAGAAAAATAATTTTTCAAAATTCACTAGAACCAATTAAAATGAAAAAATCAACAATTTCAAGACGCAAATTTATAGGCACTGCTGCAGCAGCAGCAGCGTTTACGATGGTTCCTTTAAGTTGCGGAAACAGAAGCAAAAAGCCCAATTCCAAAGTTGGGGGCGTTCAATTAGGTCTTACTACCTATAGCTATATCAGCATACCGCATTTTAATGCGGAGGAAGTCCTCGGATACATTCTGCAGGCCGGGGTCAATTCGGTTGAGATGAGATGTGTCCTTGAAGAAAGTTTGGGTTGTCCTTACCCCCTATCCCTAGATTTCCATAACCGTATGGAATTATCCAAAGAGCAGAGGGAGGAGCAACGTCAGTGGCGTTTATCTTTACCCATGCAAAAGTATGCAGATTTACGTAAGATGTACAATGATGCCGGGGTGAATATCCACATTGCCAAGTTTACACCTTCAAAATGGGCAGATGATGAGATTGACTATGCATTTAATGCAGCCAAGGCATTAGGAGCTTATGGTGTAGCTGAATCATTCAGTGAAGAAAACTGTCAACGCCTTGAGAAGTTTGCTGCAAAGCATAAAAGTCTGGCCATTTTTCATCTGTCGGGCGAAATTGAGCAACCGGGTATTGACATCAACTGGCCTGATAAGTACTTTGCTTATTCGTCGGCCAATAGGATCAATTTTGATGGAGTTAACTATTTCGCAAGCACAGGGCTGAATCCCATCCCCATAATTGAAAGATATCACGACCGCATCTGCAGCATACACATGAAGGATCATCCAGGACCAAAAGGCAACCAGCGAGGCACCTTTGTGCCATTTGGACAAGGAGGAGTCCCGGTAGCCGATATTCTTTTGTTACTTAAGAAGGAGAAATGGCCAATCAATGTTGACCTTGAAATGGAATACACTCCTCCGGAAGGTTCAGATGTTGTCAAAGAAGTCATCAAAGGTATTGAATACATGAGGAATATTCTTGAATAATATTTAATTTACGAAAGAAAATTTCTTGTATGAGGCCACTAAGGAACTCTTAAGATCAGGGAATGCAAAAAGGATTTTAGAGATATAGTATTTGATAATTATCAAAATATTAATAATCTAAACTACATGAAAGAGACAAAAACATTCACAACACCGCAACTTACTACTTTAGTTGTTTTAAGGTTTTTAATAGGATGGCATCTTTTATATGAGGGCTTTTCGAAAGTATTAATTCCCAACTGGTCTTCATTTGGATTTTTTCAGGAATCTAAATGGATTTTTGCAGGATTCGCCAAATTTGTCCTGGCTCACGACAATGCATTAAGCGTTGTGGATTTTCTGAATACATGGGGATTGATAGCTATAGGATTGGGATTGATATTTGGCTTGTTTACCAAGATGGCATCTATTTCCGGAGCTTTATTACTGTTACTTTACTATTTAAATAATCCGCCCTTTATTGGTCTGGAATACTCGGTTCCGACTGAAGGAAACTACCTGGTAGTTAGTAAGACCCTTATTGAGTCAGTAGCATTGGTTGTCCTGGCTGTATTCCCGACAGGTTCCATATTCGGATTGGATATGTTTATTGAAAGGTATAAAAATTTAAAAAATAATAGAAAGGAATAACACAATGGCACAGGATAAAGAAAAAGAAATTAAGCCGGAAGAAAAGAATGAACCGGCACCAAAAACTGCCAATAAACGCAGAACTTTAATAAAAGCTCTGGCGGGGATACCGGTTTTAGGGCTGTTTGCTTATGAGTTGGCAGCGAAGAAGGGATATGACCTGGAAAAGAAAAACAGGGTACTGAAAGATTTAGGTTTGCAGAACATTGAGGCCCCGGTTATCTTACCAAGCTCAGGAGCTAAAGGAAATTTGCTAAGAATAGGACTTATAGGATTTGGAGCCAGGGCAGTCGTTCATGCAAACGGATTGGGCTATATTCATCCCAATGATGTCGAAAAACGTAAAAAAAGCGGCACACTTGAAGACTGGCTTGCACAGGAAGATTTAAATGTGGCTATCACAGGTATTTGCGATGTATTTGACCTTCATGCAGAAAACGGTCTTGCAACGGCACGTAATCCAGTGCGTGCAGGAGGTGCAAAAACCCCTGATATTCCCGTGAAACGTTACCGTACATACCAGGAAATGCTTGATGATAAGAATATTGACGCTGTGATGATAGCCACCCCTGATCATCATCATGCTCCAATTTCTGCGGCAGCATCCAGAGCAGGCAAACATGTCTATTGTGAAAAAAGTATAGCGCTGAACGAAGAGGAACTGAATGACGCTTATGTTGCCGTAAAAAACAGTGGAATAGTATTTCAGTTGGGACATCAGATACCTCAAAGTGTCATTTTCAAACAGACTAAGGATATAATTAAGAAAGATATCCTTGGAAAAATCACCCTTGTGGAGACAACAACAAATCGCAATTCAGCCGATGGCGCCTGGATCAGGCATCTTGATGCTAACGGTAATCCAAAACCGGGTGATGAGAAATCTATTGACTGGCCTCAGTGGCTTGGCTCGACACCGGTAGTTCCATTTACCACAAACCGTTACTACAACTGGCAGAAATTCTTTGCTTATGAGACAGGAATGATCGGTCAACTGTTCACCCATGAATTTGATGCTGTGAATCAGCTTTTAAGAATAGGCATTCCTAAAGCAGTTGTCTCTTCCGGCGGGATATACTACTGGAAAGATGACAGGGATATGCCCGATACTCTTCATTGTGTATTTGAATATCCTGACCGGGATATGACCTTGCTTTATAGTGCAACCCTGGCGAACAGCCGCAGCAGGGGCCGCGTTTTTATGGGTCGTGATGCTTCAATGGAGTTGGGAAGTTTTATAAGCATAACTGCTGATGCCGAATCAATCAAATACAAAAAACAGATTGAAGCAGGCCTTATTGACCTGTCAGGGCCAATGGTCTCATTTAATCCAACTTCAGGTAAGATTGATGCAGTGAGTTCAGCAACCGAAAAATACTATGCTGAACGCGGTTTAACTACAACAACAATTAATGGTAGTGAGCTTGATGTTACTTATTTGCATATTAAGGAATGGATTGATTGTATCCGTAACGGGGGAACACCAAGCGCAAACATGGAGCGGGCTTTTGAAGAAGGAATAGCCTGCCTGATGGCTCATAGATCATATCTTGAACACCGTCGAATTGAATGGGATCCGGTAAACAAAAAAATTGTTTGATAGGGTGAGTTCTTGACGAAGCAATCAGGTTAAGACTTCTTCCTAAATTAAACAATACTTTATGAGGCTAAACAAAGGATAAATTAATTTTCTCCTGAAATTTAACTCAGCTTTTGCATATGAGTTTATTGTCACTATAGTGAACTATTTTATTTTGATCGGGCAGCCAGCGGAGTACTTTAACAATAATAAAATAATTTGAGTATTACAAATCATATACACTATTTAATTTGGCGTTGATACAAATCCATGTTACTGGTTTTTAATACCGTAGAAAAACAGTACCACCAAACAGGATTAAATGATACCACCTTTCTGTGAGATACTTGTAGTAAAGGATCCGGAGAAGAGAAAAGAGTCATATTCCGGTGAAGGTTTGTTTGTTCGTTTTTCGATTAAAAACAAGATTATATTTTTGAAGTTAACCGTATGGTAAGGGGCGTAATAGTCTGCCCCTTGTTATCTGTCGGGGTGATCTGACTCGAACAGACGACCCCTTGCACCCCATGCAAGT
>CAZBOB010000107.1:0-13128 GCA_964492995.1 uncultured Desulfobacteraceae bacterium
TTTTTGAGCATAACGCAGAGATTGTGCGAAAAGACCATTAATCAACAGACTCATGATGATCATCTTTGAGGAAAAGGTTGTGATACTCGGAATCTGTTAAATGTTTTTTAAGTAGATGAGTCAGCAAAGAAAATATTTCTTCAATTTCGTCTTCTGTCAGTCTTTTTACTAATTCCTTGATCAGCGTGTCATCTGAAAATTTCTGAAGGTAATAGATAATCGTGTTTTCATCGGTTTCCCGATCCAATCCGAGTCCTGCCAAACCGTCGTAATTTTCAATATGATTATGCGAATGTTTTTTCATTTTTTCCATTGCAGCGTTAAAATTGTGCGAAATCAACTGGGTTGATGGATAAAGTGAAAATAATTGAAAAGACCATTGAGGTCAATATATACTTTTCTATATTATTCCCTGTGCTGGGTCTTATTCATGAATATCCGGAAATCGCTGATAAAGTTGTTTTGGTATCGCCAATGATCGATATTCTGGAATGAATTTGACAGGTTCACTCATGCTTGCAAAATTTAGGTGTAAAATTTTACATAAATTTTATGTAATTTACTTCTCAATTATACATATTGTGCAATAAATTTGCACAACTATCCTTGCAATTTACTTCATATAACTATCTGATATTTATATCATTATATTTTATTGGTTTTATTTTGCATGATTTTTGCAATTATAAGTCGGCAAAAAAGGTATTTTATTAATTCATTGGGAAAAACTTTTTTAAAAATGAAATCTATAATAAATGAAAAATTAACAGTATACCTATTATCAGTGGGAGTTATACGCTTATTATTCATTGCTGTAATGATTCTGAGTGTAACTTATGCTCATAATCGCAACACCCAAAAAGTTATAAGTTCCCAAAGGTTGAAAAAGGAGGTTCTTACTGCCAAAACGGAATACCATTTGCCATCCATTGCCGGTAAGAAAGCCGAGCGTCTCTTACACCCGATTGTAATTCAAACGGCCGGTCGCTTCCAGGTTGATCCTGCCCTTGTAAAGGCGATCATTATGGCGGAGTCCGGATATAATGCCAGAGCAATTTCCAAAAGAGGTGCAAAAGGCCTTATGCAGCTGATGCCGGCAACTGCCCAGGCGCTGGGTGTGGAGGACGTTTTCAATCCCAAGCAAAACATAAGCGGCGGGGTACGGTATTTCAAACAGCTTGTTAACCAATTTGGCGGAGACGTCGAACTGGCACTTGCGGCATACAATGCCGGGAGCAGAAACGTAAGACATTATCAGGGTATCCCGCCTTTCAAGGCAACCCGGTACTATATCAAAAAGGTCTTTAAATATTATCAGATTTACAAAAACCAGATGACCTATAATGAGAAGGGGTTCGTATCTTTGAATAACAGTAATCAATTTTCATAATTCAATATGTGATAATCATATATACCAAAACCCAGTATTCCATTATTCCAACATTCCAATTGTGAGCACTTCGTTTCTCAGCATAAACTCAGCGAACTAAGTTTTGTTTTTTCTGACAGTTGTACAGGGCAAACGAATTTGAATCCCAATATAGGGAGAACGCTCCACGACGGCGCTACGCTGCACCGAAATCAAATGCGTTTACCCTGAGTTGTATAGTTTGCACAGTATCTGTATTTTACCACCTATTTTCTTTTCAATTAAGTGTTTATTTGTTCCAAACCTTGCCAGTCTCCTAAAAAAAATTATTTCATAAATAGGAATAGTTGCGGTTGCCGGCCTCATATGATATTCGAATTGAAAAATTAATTAGTTTCCATCCAGAAATTGCCCTTTTCCGCAATCTCTGCGTCAATCTTCGGAATTACTTGTGCGGCGTACCACTTGTACGCCTCCGCGTAATTCCTTGATTTCCTTGACCTTGCGAAAAACTGCTAATTTCTGCATTGGAAACTTAATTTGTGCGTAATATAGATTTATGGATGAGCACTAATTGAGAGCTACATTTTGCCATTAAATAACCTGTATTTTCGGGATGTTGTTATATGTTTTTGATTGCCGGTGTTTCTCCTAAAATAAAAATTCTTGACACTAACCCGAGAATTTGCCCTGTGTGCGGTCTGGCCCGAGCCTATTATAAACGGGTGGATCACTATTTTAATTTATTTTTCATTCCGATTTTAAGGGTCAAAAAGGGCGAGCCGTTTATCATGTGTGACCGGTGTGAAAGAACGGTGCACGAATTCAAAGAAGAATATAGCAGTGCCTGGCCGGATATCAAGAAGAGGCAGTGTAATCATTGTGGAAAAACTTTAGAAAAAGATTTTGGATACTGCCCGTACTGCGGAAAACCCGTTGCCCCGAAATAATTCATCAAGAATCTATATGGAATCCGACTTTAAGTATAATCCAGATCGGCCGGTTGAACGCCATGTTGTTCTGGTTGAGCCGGAAGTGCACTGGAACACCGGCAATATCGGGCGCACCTGTCTGGGGGCTGGCGCCTTTCTTCATCTGATTAAACCTTTGGGTTTCTCCATTGAAAGCCGTGAACTTAAAAGAGCGGGTCTGGATTACTGGCACAAAGTCAAACTTTCGGTCTGGGACGATTTTGACAGTTTTCAGGAAAAAATGGCGCCACAAAAAGACGAAGTCGCATTATTTACCAAAAACGCTGCAACGCCCTTCTGGTCCATGCCATCTTCTGACAGACTTTTTCTAATTTTCGGCTCGGAAACAAAAGGACTCTCCCAAACCATCATATCACTATATAAATATGCCACTTACCATATTCCCATCACTGATGAAATCAGGTGCCTTAACCTGTCCACCACGGTAGGAATTGCGTTGTATGAGAGCCTGCGTAGTTAGTTAGTGTCCATCCAGAAACGGCATCTTTTGGCCCTCGGCGGCGTTCTCGCTCGTTTTCAATCCTCGAAATAGCGCGCTATGCCTGCGGTTGAAAACTCGCTCGGGCCTTGCCGAAAACCAAAATCTACCATTTCTGGATGGACACTAGTTAGGTGCTTATTAAAACAGCATGGACAAAATTTTTTGCATGTTACGGCAAAAAAAATAGGGCTCGAAATATTTCCGAGCCCTATCTGTTTCATTATATGCGTTGCTGTTTAGAACAGTCCCGTAACCTTGCCGGTGTTAACATCCACATCCACATTTCGGAAGGCCGGATTGGAACTGGTGCCCGGCATCAGGCTGATGTCGCCGCAGCAGGGGCACAGGAACTTGGCGCCGGAGAAGATCAACACGTCGCGAATGGGGAGAGACCAGCCTTTGGGTACACCCTTGACCGCCGGATCATGGGTCAAAGAGAGGTGTGTCTTGACCATCATGGTGGTGTAATCAGCGTACTTGGGATCGTTCTCGAGCATCTTGGCCTTGGCTTCGGCCGCAGGCGTCCAGGCTACACCATCGGCACCGTAAACGTTCCTGGCAATCAGGTCGACCCGGTCACGCAGCTTGGTTTCCAGAGGATAAAGGAATTTGAAGTCCGGTTCTTCCTCGCAAGCTTCAGCGACAACATCAGCTAGTTCCAGGGCACCGTCGCCGCCGTCAGCCCAGTGGGTGGAAACCGCGACGCGGGCTCCTGCATCCTCGGCGGCCTTGCGCATCATGGCCACCTCAGCATCGGTATCGAGGTGGAAGCGGTTAATACATACAACCGGTTTGATACCAGACTGCTTGACGATGTTAATATTGTGAACCAGGTTGACCATACCCTTTTCCAGCAGGCCCAGGTCTTCTTTTGCATACTCTTCGGGCAGTGCTATACCGGCAATAACCTTGGGACCGCCGCCGTGCATCTTCATCGCCCGAATAGTGCTGGTAATTACTGAAACATGGGGGGTCAAGCCGCTGTAGCGACACTTGACGTTCCAGAACTTCTCAAAGCCGATGTCGCAACCGAAACCACTCTCGGTGACGTGGTAGTCAAACATCTTGAGACCGACCCGGTCGGCGATGATGGAAGACTGGCCCACGGCAATATTGGCAAAGGGGCCGGCATGTACCATAAGTGGCTGATATTCAACCGTAGAGCACAATGTGGGGTTGATGGTGTTGACCATCCAGGCGGTCATGGCGTTACCCACTTCCAGATCGCGGGTGGTTACTACATTGCCCTTCTTGTCAAAAGCAACGGTAATGTCGTTCAGCTTTTCGCGCAGGTCGGCCAGATCACGCACAATGGAGAGAATGGCCATGAGCTCGGAGCTTACCGCGATGCCGAAGCCTGACTGCATCGTAAAGCCGTCCATGCGTCCCCCCAGGCCCATGACGATGTTCCTCAGGCCCTGGGCACAAAGGTCCATTATCCAGCCCATCTCCACCCGGGTGGGATCTATGTCCAGGCGCGCCATCTTGGTAAGCCTGGCTATCTGCTCGTCATTGTAGTTGCGCTCATGCTGCATTCTGGCGTTCAAGGCCACCATAGCCAGGTTGTGGGCGTTCATGATGTCGTTGATGTCACCGGTCAGACCCATGGAAAATTCTGTCAATGGAATAATAAGAGCATTGCCGCCGCCGGCTGCGCTACCCTTAATATTCATTGTAGGCCCACCCGAGGGTTGCCGAATACAGCCGCCCACATTTAATTTCCGCTTGCCCATACCTTCCATGAGACCTATGGCGGTGGTGCTTTTACCCTCACCCAGCGGGGTAGGGGTAATTGCAGTTATCTCAATGTACTTGCCGTCCGGCTTGTCCTTGAGCCGATTCATGATTTTCAGGAAGTCCAGTTTGCACAATCTTCCCATGGGCAGAATTTCGTCCTTTTGAATGCCGAGCTGTTCCGCCCACTCATCGGGAGTCGGCATGTTCTCTTCGGCGGCTTCGGATATCTGCCAGTCTTGCATTTCTACTGCATTGTAAGCCATTTATCCAATCCTCCTCTATAAAAGGTTAATAAAACAAAGGAACCCGGTATGCCACCTTGAAAGTTCCTTTAGATTCATAATATCATAATAATGGAATCACAATCCTCAGATTATTTGCCTGTTAAATCAATTAAACACTGCCTTAAATCATATACAATTTGATTTGGCAAGCAATATATGCGTTTTTTAAGAAAAAAATGAAAAAAATATTGCCGATAGGAAATTTATTTTCAACCTTGTAACTGATTCAATCGAAAATAAAAACCTTTGTTTTGCATTAATTCTGAATGGTTTCCAACCTCGACAATCTTTCCTCTGTTCAGTACGATAATCTTGTCGGCCCCCCGGGCCGTTGAAAGCCGGTGGGCGACAATTATGGATGTTCTGTTTGCCATCAGGTTAAATAATCCCCCCTGTATTTTATGTTCGGTTTCCGAATCGATATATGAAGTTGCTTCATCGAGTATAATAAGGTCCGGATCGCGTGCAAAAGCCCTTGCAATCGATATTAACTGGCGTTCGCCGCTTGAGATTGATGCGCCCCCTTCAGAGAGCACGGTATCCAGGCCTGCCGGCAATCTGTCTATGAAGGCTTTGCAATTTGAGCGTTCTAGAATTTGCTGCAGGGCCGTCTCTGAAATATCTCTTTTCCCCAGGGTAATATTATCCCGTATGGTTTCTGAAAACAAAAAAGAGTCCTGCATGACCAGCGCCATTTTGGCTCTTAAATGAGGCGTGTATATTTTTTTGATATCAATCCCGTTCACAAGAACCGGCCCGGATGAAGGATCATAAAAACGGATGATAAGATTAATTATCGATGTCTTCCCTGATCCTGTGGGTCCCACAAGAGCCAAAGTTTTCCCGGAAGTTATGCTGAAGGAAACATTTTTAAGAACGGTTTCACCTTTAACGTAACCGAAGGAAACATTTTTAAGGGAGACTTCCGAAATTTTTCCCAAAGTCTGTCTTTGAATTTTTGAGCCGGATGTTGTGCCGGATTCAACAGCGGGAACAGACTGCGGCAGGCTTTCCGTACTATCCAGGATCAAAAATATTCTTTCCGCCGATGCCATTGAATTTTGCAGGATATTGTATTTTTCAGCAATGTCCCGGATCGGTCTGAAAAACATCTTCATATATGAAAGAAAGGCGACAAGGGCGCCCAGGCTGATGCTTTCCGCAAGGACTTTGCTACCGCCATAAAAGATCACAAGCGCAATGGCAACCGCACCCAGAAGCTCTATAACCGGCATAAAAACCGCGAAAACATGAACCTGTCTCATGCCGGCCAGGAAGTGTTCATGATTCAGCCTTTTAAAACCAAGATAATTTCTCTTCTCCTGTAAAAATAGCTGAATCACCTTTATCCCGCCGATGGTTTCCGAAAACCGTGTATTGATCTCTGCGATTTTCAGCCGTAAGATTCTGAATGCTTCCCTGGCCTGACCTGAAAAATGAATGGACGCATATAGAACAAAAGGGATTACCGTAAAAGAAACCAGCGCCAGGCGTAAGTTAATACTCAGGAGAACAACGGTGATCCCTGTCAACAGAAAAAGGTCCTTGAAAACAAATACGATGACCGAAGTGAACAGCTCATGCATGTTCTGAATATCATTTGCAACCCGAGTCACAAGACGTCCCACGGGATTGCGCGTAAAAAATGCAACCGACAGGCTCTGGATATGTGCAAACAGCCTCACCCTCAGATCATGCATGATCATTTGACCGGTATATTCCATGAGTATGACCTGCACCATATTGAGAACAAAGCCGGCAATGACGATGGCAAGGAAAATACCCGTAATAAAAGTGACGCCGGCAAGATCATCTTTGCGCAGTATTGCAAGATCTTTTTTCTCAATTTGAGAAAGATTGTCAAAAGATATTCGTGCCAAAGATTCATCTATCTCGAAACGGCCGGAATATTTATTGACAATCGCCCGGATTGCAGGGTCGGTTATATCCGCCTTTAAGTATCTGATTTTATCTTCAGCCGAATCGGGGCTTTGGTTCACGATGGATTCCTTTTGCGGTACAATATAGCGGTCGATAGCAATTTTAGTAATGTACGGAAGCGAAAGGTCCAACAGGGTTATCAAAACAACTAAAATGATCGACCAGAGCAATAGCAGGCGGTAAGGCAGGGTATATGGATAAAGCCGTTTTAATAATTTTACATCATAAGGCTTGCCAAGCTGCTTTTCCTCAAAATAACCGAAATCAGTATGCATATTCCTCTTCTATCTCCTGGAGACGGAATGTTTTTGCGTAATATTTATCCTGCGCCATCAGTTGGGTATGAGTGCCGGATTCTACAATACGACCCTTTTCAAGGGCGATAATCTGATCGGCAAATCGAACTGCGGAAAGCCGGTGCGAGACAATGATGATGGTCTTGTGCCCGGCCATGGATCGGATGGTTTTTATGATGGCATCACCGGTTTCCATATCAACCTGACTGATGGGATCATCCATTATCATAATTGATGAATCCATCAGCAGAGCACGTGCCAGAGCAACACGCTGTTTCTGGCCCCCGGAAAGGACAATCCCCTTTTCTCCCACTATGGTCTCAAAACCGTCCGGAAACGACGTTATGGTATCATAAATCCATGCTGCTTCAGCCGCCCTGATCAATTCCCGATCTTTTATTTCTTTATTACCGAACGTTATGTTTTCATGAATTGTACCGGCAAATAAAAAGGGTTCCTGGGGCATAAATGAAATCCGGGATCTCAAATCACGAACTTTTAGCTTGCGAATATCTATCCCGTCTAACATAATCCTCCCCTGTGACACGTCAAAGATCCTGGGAATCAGGTTTAAAAGGGTTGATTTGCCGCTCCCCGGAGGGCCTACTATTCCCAGGATCTTCCCGTAATCGAGTTTTATATCAATGCGATCCAGAACCGAAAATAAGCCGGATTTGTGAACATCAGGTGCATAGGAAAATGAAACATTTTCAAAAACCACGGATTCCTTAACCGGTTTAAGAATAACTCCCCCCGGATTATCATCAATCTCCGGCAACGTCTGAATTATTTTATTGATTCTTTCCAGTGATGCTTTGCCCCGCTGGATAAGGTTTGTTACCCATCCTATAGCCATCATCGGCCATGTCAGGAGCCCGAGATAGCTTATGAAGGCGACAAAATCTCCCGGCGTTATGGTAAAGGTTATGGTCTGTCTGCCTCCTAAAAAGAGCACGATTGCAAGGCTTAAGTTTGAGAAAAAAACCATCATGGGGAAAAAAGACCCGGTAATTCTTACCAGGCTCAAATTTTTACCGATATAATCCTTTGAAACATCTTCAACCCTGGATGCCGCCTCCTGTTGTCGGTTATACGCCTTTATAATACGAATTCCTGCAAACCGTTCTCTCACCACTTCGGTTAAATCCGAAAACGCCCCTTGCACCTTCCCGTAAAGGCGGTGCATTTTTTTACTGAAAAAACGGGTCCCCAAAACGATCATGGGCATGGGTATGAGCACAAAAACGGTCAGTTTGACATTGATGTATGCCATAAAACCGATTGCTGCGGTACCGAGAACTATTGCGTCGGTCAGCGCCACCATGCCCATACCGGTGGCCATTCGTATATGTTGAATATCATTTGTGGCATGTGCCATGAGATCTCCGGTTTTGACTTTATCGAAATATGAGGCGGAAAGGGTCTGAATATGGTAAAAAAGTTTGTTTCGCAGGCCTTCTTCAACCCGCCTGGATGTGCCGATGAGACAGCGTCTCCACAAATAGCGAAACATACCGATCAAAACGGCAATCCCCACGATGTAAAGCGCATAGATTAACAGGGTTATGATATCGACTCTGTAGGCAGTAAGGTCGTCTACCGCCCATTTTATTATTCGGGGGATAAAAAGCTGCAAAAAATCTACCGTAATCAGACAGGCAAGGCCCAGCAAAATTAAAAATCGCCTTTCCAATAGATAAGGTTTTATTAAATAGAAAGATTTCATATGATTGAACGTCTCGTAATTTCTACAACTTTTTGAAAGATGAACGTCGAACATATTAAAAGATGAACGTCCAACATCGAACATTGAACGTTGAACGTCGAATAATGATGTCGCTCAGCTCCGCAATTTAATTTCATTTGTTTTTAAAAATCAGATGTCCAACTTAGAATGACTATATATCTTTTTTTAAAATATCATTAAGAAGTTCAGCGGTCGGGGTGTTTTTCTGTTCTATCTTTACGAACCTTATGGTTGAGTTTGTATGATGGTGTCGCTGATTATTCATGGAGCTATTGAATCGTAAAAACTTCCCAACCTCTAATTTAGTCGTTCAGATTTTTTCATTCACCATTCGATGTTGGACGTTCGATGTTCGATGTTCAGTTTTTTCCATGTTCATCTTTTCCAAGAGTATGACACGAGGTATTTTTGCTTTCAAGTATGAAGATGAAAAAAAGTGGGGGTTCAGAGGTTCGGGGGGTATAGCAATTGTCAAAAATATGTTCCGATTGACCCGCGTCTGAGCTTTCGAACTCATCGTGGGTTTGTTTGACAAGAAAGGTTGGCCCCCCGGGTTCCCGGGGGGCTGATTTTAAAGCTAAAATGGTTTGAACGGCTCGATTTTCTTTCCACACCGAGCGCAGATAATTTCTTTTTCCTCCACTTCTTCATTGGACACCGGATCGGTTATGGCTCTCTGGGCCGTGACCATTTCCTCCATGTTAAGACATTTCCTGCAAACAATATCATCTGCAATCTTAGTTGCTGCAAATTGAGTCGGTCTGGAATCTGGAATCTGAGACTCTTCCATTCTCTACCTCCTTTTGTTTATTGGTTTAGTGGTTATAAAGTTTTACTTTCCCCCATCCCGAACAGGGCGAGGGGAAAAGAGTTTAACATAACGCCGCGCAAAGGACCCTTATTTTGGAGGACGCAGATGGCGGCGCAGGAGCTTACCGGTGGGTGTGCGCGGCAGTTCATCCCGGTACTCAATCGCTCTGGGCAGCTTGTAGATAGCAATATGCTCCTTCAGGAATGTCTTGAGTTCTTCAAAGAATTCGTCGCTGCCCTCATACCCTTCTTTCAGCACCACAAAGGCCTTGGTAATCTGACCCTTGTCCGGATCAGGTATGCCGACCACACCGGCCTCTGCAATGGCCGGATGTTTTTCGATGGCCTCTTCAACTTCGGCAGGGCCGATACGGTAACCGGAGCTCTTAATCATGTCGTCTTCGCGGGATACAAAGAAAATATTTCCGTCTTCTTTCATAAAGACCGCGTCACCCATCTGATTCCAGCCGTCTACAACGCCCTTGCGCTGTGACTTGATAAGGCGTTCGTCATCCACGTATGGTTTCCAGTACAGGCTTCCCGAGGGTCCCTTAAGAACCATGCTGCCGACTTGATCCGGCTTGCAATCGTTCCATTCCGGATCAACCACCCTCACCTCTACGCCGGGGATGGCTTTCCCGATGGAGTCGGGCATGGGCTCATCGTTCATTGTGTTTGATGTAACCAGGTGGAGCATTTCAGTGCCGCCCAGGCCTTCCCAGATCGGCTTACCTGTCAGTTCCTGCCAGGTGTTCAGGGTCTCGGCGCCCAGAGCATCTCCACCGGAGGTGTAAAGGCGAACTGAGCTAGTGTCGAAATCCTTGAATTTGGGGAACTTCATCAACGCCCGGTAGCCTGTGGGCAGACCGGTAAGAATTGTGATTTTGTGTTTCTGAATAAGTTCCAGCATGTCCGGCGGCGTAAATTTGGGAATAAGGGATATGGCGGCACCCCCTTCAAAAGGCATCAGCGAAAAGGTCCCAAAGCCGGCGGCAAATGATACCGGTGCGGCACCACCTAAAACATCACCGGGCTTCATCTTGTAGACATGTTTGTTAACCATCTTGGTTTCTATGACAATGGGACGGACAAAATGGACACATCCTTTTGGCATGCCGGTGGTGCCTGAGGTATACAGCATAATGCCGATGTCGTCACCTTTGAGCATGGTGGCTTCCAGGTCAGCGGAACCTGCTTCGAGCATCTCTTCATAGACCATATTGCCGGCAGCCTTTACTTCATCGGCATTTCCGCCGATAACGATTACCTTGGTGCCGAATTCGAAGTTCGGCTTGGCCTGCTCAACCGGGGGCATGAGCGGGGCATTGACGATAAAAAATTTCATTTCGGCATTGTTGGCCACAAACGCCACCTCTTCGCCGGACCACAGGGGCGAGGTGGGCACTGGAATTGCCCCTATTTTCTCAATGGCAAAGACGGCTACCAGGGCCTGAATCGAATTCACCAGACGAATACCCACACGGTCTTGTGGTTCAACGCCTTCATTTTTCAGACTGTTCCCGAACTTGTTTGTCATTTCCTGGAGCTGGGCATAGGTGACGGTCTGGTCCATGAATTTGATGGCAGCATTGTCACCTCTGCCTTCGCGAACATGACGGTCGAGCAAGAAATCGGCAAGATTCAATTCATCCGGAGTATCCGCAAACTCTTCCGGAACTACATATTCAGGCCACATATCTTTTGGTGGCAGCATATTTTCCGGTATTTTTCCCATAATATAAACCTCCCTAATTTTATTGTTGTCTGTTTTTAATGTAACCCGTTTCCATTACTCAACAACCGGTTTTATATCCCTGCCTCGGCCGACAGACATGAGTTTAACCTGTTTTAAAGTCGAGTTTTGTCAATTCCACCCCGAATGACGTTCGGACAGCCGTTCCGGGATGATGTGCTGAAAGATCTCACCTCCTTTCAAAAGAAATTGTTGTGACCAATTCAAAAAATTTTAGTTTCGATAATCGAATAGGTTTTGTTAGAATAGTTTCCAAACATGTTCCTATAAGATATCCCGCAATAAATTGCAAGGCAAAAAACACATGCTTTTGTATGTTACTTTTTTCAAGTTAAATAGGACGCCCCAGTACGATCTTCCGGACCTACGGGGCAGGCAGATTTTCGCAGATATACACAGATAATATTGTTGTTTTGCAATTTAAGAATCTTAATAATCTGTGTTCATCTGTGTCCAAAAAAGGAAATTTCTATACTATAAATTTAACAACGAAAAATGGTGCTGGAATTATCGGGGGTCGGCCTTGAGATCCGTATCTAAAAATAGCACTATGTGCGTCCACTTCCCTTTTCTAGCTAGTAATACTTTATATGGTATTATAGATATTATTAACTACCGTATGTTGTATTTTTATGCTTTCCAAAGGCGCCGGAAGGATCCTGGAATATTTCTGTTCGATCCCTCTTGTGCCGTCAAACGATTGAATGACGCGGGTTTGTAAATACTTACTTTCCGGGTGTAAAGAGCATTTTTTTTCTTTTGAAAAGATTTATTTTAAATAAAATTCATTTTTTACTCTTGACAAAGTTTCTAAACAATTTTAAAAAGAGAATCCTGAATAGAATTCATTTTTTACTCTTTTTACTCTTGACAATATTTCCAAACAATTTTAAATAGAGGATTTTGAATGAAATTCATTTTTTTCTATTGACAATATTTCAACCCAAAGATTGTATTCGCTGAATATAATTCATACATAATTCAATTATTTTATTCTTTCAGACACTGTTTCAAATTTTTTTAAACCTATTACTTAACTGTTTCAAATTTTTTTCATCGTGTTATTTAAAGGAGGTGATGTCAGATACTTATGCTTTCTGCATAAAGCGGAAAGAAAAACGACCTATCCAAAGGTATGACCACGGCAGCCGGCTCGGCAATTATCAATCAGCTAAAACGGTCGTTTTAACGTCGTTGCCGGTTTAAGCCGAATTTAGATCAGAAAGGGGGTGGTAAAAATCAGTACGGAGAAATCATTTTCGTTTCTCTGACGCTGAATCGGACTCTGGATTTACTCTTGAAAGGATTACTAACTACTTTTTGGAGGTAAAATATGGCAGAAAAAAAAGATGTTGAAATAAACAGCAGGGCCGATACGCTCGACATGATGCATCCTGACATCAGACCCTGGCCGGTTACACCGCCGCCTTCGCCTGAAGAAGTTGAGAAGGTATATGCGAAAAGGAAAGCGGAAGACTTCGGCAAGTGGTGTGAGGACAACCTCAGGTACGAGTACTGCTTTGGCAAACCCGAGGCCCTTCAGGGGATGAAGTTCCTCTGTACCGGCATATGGAGAATGGGCAACATGTTTGCTTCCTCCTTGCTCTGTGAAGCCGGGGCCGAGGTGATCAAAATCGAGCCGCCGGAAGGCGATCCCTTGAGAAAGCTCACGCCTTTTGGCCGGGAAGAGTACATGCTCGAGAGCAAGATTACCGGCG
>CAZBOB010000108.1:0-13094 GCA_964492995.1 uncultured Desulfobacteraceae bacterium
AGGCCTTCGGTTTTGGGGCTGCGGAGATCATCGTGGCCACCGGCCCCAAACGCGGAATGCTCCGTAAATCTCGGCTGCCGATTGTATTCGGAGCTCCCCTGGGTGACAACATGATGACGGGAACAGCAGGCGTGTTGGAAGCTGTTCGAAGGCGCAAGGGCCTGGAGCCAGTACTTGATGTGTGAGCCTTTTCGGCCTTAGTGTACACGAGAAAACCTCCAAGCCTTTTAACTGCTGATTTAGCCTATCGGCGAAAAACGACACCCAGGTCACCACATCCCATGAGGCGATACGATGCCCCATTAGGCAATCGTGGCCTACACCTGTATTTTGATAGGGGCGGGCGAGGCCTCCTGAGCCATGTTCCGCAACCGCTCCTCTTCTTCGGTGAGGATATGGAGCAGCATCAAGGCCTCACCTGGAGTGAACTCCAGGCTCAGCCCTTTTCCACCGGTGATGGCAAGGCCTTTCTTGGTAATCTCAATGGTGAATCTCTCCGTTGTCCCTTCCATTGATGCCCCCATCTAAACCGAACCGCTATCCAGAAATGGCATGAGGCCACTCCTCGATAAAAACCGGCGGATTCATCCGTCTCGCTCCACCGTTATCCTATTCCACCTCAATTGTCGATACCCATTTGACCCATCTGCCACCGAAAATAATATCAAAGCATTTTACCTACGTTGGGAATTGCAGATCAATAGCAGATACCTCCAATAGGGGAAAGCGCTGATCTGTCAGACATATCAAAGGTTTTTGAGGGAGATGATATTTTCAGGTTCTAGGTGGATATCACAAAGTCAACCCCTGAACACATCTGTTCTTTCAGCTATGAGCTTCTCCTCGCTTTCAACCTTGAACCGTGAACCGTGAACCCAGAACCATCAATGCTTTGAGCAATCAGCTTTTCGCTTCTTCCTATTCTCCTTGCCTTTTCATCCCTATACGAGTATTAAAAAGAAAACTCACTTTCCCACGATACCTATTTGAAATCAACCGGGCTATAAGTAATCAGCCGTCAGATATAAGTTTTCAGCTTCAAAATAACCTAGGACCGGGAATCATGAACGGGCGATCATTTGATAGCAGATAAAGGTATACAGTGAATGGGATCAGCTATGCCTGCTACAGCCCAAAGTTGATGGAAATAATTCACAATTCTCAAGATGGGATACCATTCCCAAATAAAGGAGCAATATGCCAAACGGAGACCTTAATTGGATTGCCGGATTTATCTGGAATATTGCCGATGATGTACTCCGAGATGTATACGTCCGAGGCAAATATCGCGATGTAATTCTTCCGATGACTGTCATACGAAGGCTTGACGCCGTGCTCGAGCCTTCCAAGGAGGCCGTTCTCAAATTTAGCAAGCAGCTCGATGATGCAGGCATCGCCAATAAACAAGCAGCTCTATACCAAGTCTCCGGGAACGCCTTCTATAATATATCTCCATTTACCCTTCGAGACCTGCGTGCACGCGCTAAACAGCAACAGCTAAAAACCGACTTCGAGGCCTTCCTCGATGGCTTTTCGCCGAACGTCCAGGAGATCCTCGACAAGTTCAAGTTCCGCAATCAGATTCCCACATTGGTAGAAGCCGACATCCTCGGCAGCCTTATTGAGAAGTTCACGTCGAACAATATTAATCTCGGGCCGGACCCGGTTTTTGATCAGGATGGCAAGGTGCGCTTGCCTGGTCTGGACAATCACGCCATGGGCACGATTTTTGAAGAGCTGATACGTCGCTTCAACGAAGAAAACAACGAGGAGGCTGGCGAGCACTTCACACCCCGCGATGTTGTCAGGCTTATGGCCAACCTCATATTTTTCCCAATTGCCGACGACATCCGAGACGCCACATACCGCGTGTATGACGGTGCGTGCGGTACCGGAGGCATGCTCACTGTTGCTGAGGAGACGCTTAATCAACTCGCCCAAGAACATGGGAAAGAAGTCTCAATTCATCTGTTCGGACAGGAGGTTCAGCCGGAAACCTATGCCATCAGCAAGGCCGATCTGCTGATCAGTGGCGAAGGCCAGGCCGCCGAGAATATGAAGTACGGTTCGACACTCTCTTCCGATGCCTTTCCGTCTATGGTATTTGACTTCATGCTCTCGAATCCTCCTTACGGCAAAAGCTGGAAGACTGACCTCGAACGTATGGGTGGGAAAAAAGACCTTTCAGATGCGCGTTTTATCGTCCAGCACCAGGGTGAGGAGCTATCGCTCATCACCCGCTCCAGCGACGGGCAGCTTATGTTCCTTGTAAACAAGCTATCCAAGATGAATCACAATACGCCGCTGGGCAGCCGTATCGCCGAGGTCCACAACGGCTCATCGCTTTTCACAGGTGATGCCGGCCAGGGGGAGTCCAACATTCGCCGTTGGATCATCGAAAACGATTGGTGTGAGGCCATCATCGCCCTGCCGTTGAACATATTCTACAACACCGGTATTGCAACCTACATCTGGGTACTGACCAACCGCAAACCCGAGCACCGCAAGGGCAAGATTCAGCTAATCGACGCCACCAGCATCTACACACCGCTGCGCAAGAACCTGGGCAAGAAAAACTGCGAGCTCTCTGCTGCGCAGATTAGACAGATCATTGATATGTTTCTTGCCTTTGAGGAAACCGAACAGTCAAAGATTTTTCCAAACGCCGCCTTTGGCTACTGGAAGATCACTGTCGAACGACCTCTTCGGCTGAAAATAGACCTTTCCACTTCTCAGCGCGCGAAGTTCCGCACTATTTGTGATAATGCCCAAGAAAAACCGTTAGCCAATGCGGTTGACCGTGTGGTTGAAAGGATGGGTACTGGACCGCACTTCAACTTTAATCTGTTTATGGATGCTATCGAGGATGACGCCAAGGAACACGGTGTCAAACTGACAGCAAAACACCTAGGACTGCTCAAGGCAGCCCTAGCCGAGCGGGACGAGAGCGCTGAACCAGTTCTCAAAAAGGTCTATAAGCCGGGTAAAGTCGAAGCAGATCCTATACGGGGCCTCTATTCATCACCTGTTGGCGATCCGGGGTTGGTAGTCGAGTACGAACCGGATTCAACCCTGCGCGATACCGAACAGGTTCCTCTGCTTGAAGAGGGTGGGATTGAAGCCTTCTTCCGACGCGAGGTTCTACCCTATGTTCCTGATGCATGGATTGACGATACGAAAACACAAATAGGCTACGAAATTTCCTTTACCCGGCATTTTTACAAACCAGCACAGCTCCGCTCGCTTGATGAGATTAGAGCTGACCTGCTGGCCCTGAAAAAAGAGGGAGAAGGACTGCTCGAAGATATAATTACTGGGGGTAGCATACAATGAAAGACGCTCAGAAACCTGATCACATCAGCTTAAATAATTTGATATATCGCCTTCGCGAGGGCCGGTTTGTGATTCCGGATTTCCAGCGTGAATTCGAGTGGCAACCATGGGATATCCGAGAACTGATGAGATCCATCTTCCTCGACTACTACATAGGAAGCCTCCTAATCTGGAAAGGAAAGGAAGAGAACTTCAAGGCATTGGCCTGTGAACCAATTTACGGACATACAGGCAGCAATAATCATGAACATATTGTCCTAGATGGACAGCAACGTTTGACAGCGATGTATTATACATTTTTGGCCCCTAATGTTCCACTACCTAACCGTGCTAGCCGTTACCTGTACTTCATACGTGTGGACCGATTTATGGAAGGGGCTTATGACGAGGCCTTCGAATACGACTGGAAACAACAGGGGAGGAAACTTCTTGCTGACAAACAGACGCAGTTCGAAACGCATATATTTCCCCTGGCTATAGTCGGCAAGGGTAGCTTTGAGCTGCCTAACTGGCTCCAAGATTATGAGCGCTACTGGCAGAATAAAGTATCTTGTGCTACGAATGAAGGCGATATTGAAGCTGAGAAAATTGCAAAGCTTAACGCGGAAAATGCTCACGCCTTTGGCGAATACCTGAAAGAAATCTCGGAGCAGTATCAGATCGCATATATAGAACTGGATCGCAATATAGCGGTTGACAAGGTTTGCGATATCTTCACACAGATCAACAGCAGGGGTATTCAACTCGATATTTTTGATCTTATAAATGCTCTTTTAAAACCGAAAGGACTTCAGCTTAAACATCTTTGGCGCAGTGCTAAGACCAGACTGGATTTCTTTGAAACGAGCAAGATGAATGTCTATATCCTCCAAGTTATGTCGATACTTCTGCAAAACTACTGCTCTCCAAAGTATCTCTATTTCTTGCTACCTGGGCAAGAAAAACAGATTCGTAACCCGGATGGATCTTTTGCCAAAGAGGTACTTATCCATACTATTGAGGATTTTCAGAATCGATGGAATGCGGCAATCGAGGCGCTTGAAAATGCAATAAACCTGCTTCGCCATCCTCAAGAATTCGGCGCTGTAGACTCAAACTATCTGCCATATTTTTCTATTCTGCCCGTTTTTGCTGCAATCCAGTACTATATAAAGTCTTTGCCGCCGCATAGACAGCTTGATGCTCAGAGAAAAATCAGACACTGGTACTGGGCATCTGTTTTCACAAATAGATATTCCGGCTCAGTCGAATCCACTAGCGCCCGCGATTTCCTGGATCTCAAGAAGTGGATTGATGATTCGTCTATGGAGCCCGGGCTGATTCAAGAGTTCAATTTTGGCTTCAGGAACCTTGATTTTAGGAAGGAAACGAAGCGGGGAACCTCTGTATACAGCGGCATTTTTAACCTCCTTGTGCTAAAGGGAGCCCGCGACTGGATGACCGGCACTATACCTCAATATGGCGATCTGGACGACCATCACATAGTTCCTGCATCCTGGGAAGAAAGCAAAAGCCTGCAAGGCAACACTATTCACACAATCTTGAACCGCACACCATTGACAACGGAAACCAACCGAAAGGTGATAAGAAGCAGGCTGCCTAATGAGTATCTTCCCGAACTAATTACCTCCACCACCAATGGAGAGAGTACTGTCCGAGCAATCCTTGAGTCACATTTCATCTCACCAACCGCTATGGAAATTCTACTAAGAAATCCCTTTAAACCTGATGATTACGAGGAGTTTATTTCTGAGCGCCAGCGCACGCTCCAAGATGCTATCGAAAACCTATTAGTGAAAGAACGCCTCGACCTCGCGCCCCAGATCCGAGAACTCGATGAAAGGTTAGAGAAGGTTGAAATCGGACTGAGAACTGTTATCCATGAGGTTCTGAAAGGTGATGCAAACCTCCTCCCGTCTCACGTAGTTCAAAAGATCAATGGTCGGATTAACCAGGCCGCGAAGAAGAACCCCGCGCTTGATATCGAGTTCTACAAAAAACTGAAAGGGAAGTTGGAATTCTGTGACCTCCGCGAATTGCAGGACACGATCACAGGGAAATCTCTATGGGCAAACTTCGCAGGCCGTTTTGGCAATAAGGAAACCCTTGTGGGGAAACTGGACCGTCTTGCCAATCTTCGCAACGGTATCCGGCATAGCCGTACGGTTGATGAAGTTACTCGTAAGGAAGGTGAAGCCGCTATCATTTGGTTTGAAAAGTTGCTCAGGAGACCCTCATGACGGAAAAGCCCCTTTCACTCCGTGAGCGCTTACAAGGACTAAGTTCGTTCCTACCCTCGTTTGAGGAGCCTAGTTTTGTTTTTGGACTATGGGAGCAGCCCAAAGATCTTGAGCCTGGCGTGGTTTCATTGCCGTATTACATAATGTCTGAGACAGTGGAAGCATTTCTCAGAGCAGCCTACGACCTGGGGTGGGTGCAGCAGGATTTCGATTGGTCGGAATGGAAGGAGACGCCCGAGGCCCTGTGCCTGAGGGACGAGGAAGATAGTCTAGCTTCTGCCTCGCCTGATCAACTCGCTCACTTGCTTACCGTGGTAATACGACAGGAGCGGTTCTGTGAAGGTGCTCTTGATTCCGCATACCAGTCCGGACTCCTCACGCGCATCCTTCGCCGCGTTTCCAAACTTGAGTCAGAGATTGCAGACAAAAAGTTTTCAGGATGATGGATAACTTAAAGCCATATCCCCAATACAAAGATTCCGGCCTGGCGTGGCTTGGTAAGGTGCCGGCGCATTGGGATTGCCTCCCTCACCGAACCATATTCAAAGAGAAAAAAGAGCAAGGGCATGTAGAAGAGCCCCTGCTTTCGGTAACCATCTCTAGAGGTGTCATCCAACAGGCGGATTTGCTCACAAATTCATCTAAGAAAGATTCATCGAACATGGATAAATCAAAGTACAAACTCGTCGAGCCTGGCGACATAGCTTACAACAAAATGAGGGCGTGGCAAGGTGCGGTAGGCGTCTCTCGGCACCGAGGAATTGTCAGCCCCGCTTATATCGTTGTTCGACTTAGAAAAGCAGATAACCCTGACTATTTCCATTTTCTTTTCAGGACACCGGGCTTTGCCAAGGAAGCCGAACGCTGGTCCTATGGAATTACATCTGATATGTGGAGTTTGCGGGCAGAACACTTTAAGTTGATTTACTCATGCGTTCCGTCTCGCTCAGAGCAAGACTCAATCGTAGGCTTTCTTCGAAGTTTTGATGTGAAAGTCCACCACTTCATCCGAAATCGGCGGCGGATAATCGAGGTACTGAACGAGCAGAAACAGGCTATCATCAACCGAGCCGTGATCTGCAGTATAGACCCCAACGTCCGTCTTAAACCCTCCGGCATCGAATGGCTCGGCGATATACCTGAGCATTGGGAGGTTGTGCCAATCAAACGAATGTTTTCTAATATTGATTACGGTATTTCGGAAAGTGCTCATGACGAAGGGCGATACCAGGTATTGACAATGGGTAATATTCGAAACGGTAAGGTGACTGTAGAAAACTGTGGGCGAATAGATAAAGTAGATCCCCAACTAGTTTTGGATCATCACGATTTACTTTTCAATCGGACTAATAGTCTTGAACTTGTGGCTAAAGTAGGTCTTTTTGAAGGTGTACGCGAGGATGATATCACCTTTGCGTCCTATCTCGTTCGAATGAAAACTAACAGCTCGACTTTTCCGAAATATGCGAATTTTCTATTGAACAGTTCAAGGATTCTCACTTTTGCACGATTAAATGCGATACCGAGTCTACATCAGGCAAATTTAAACCCAACGCGGTACGGAAGATTGCCCGTTCCTCTACCACCAAAGAAAGAACAGGCACTATTATTAAATTATATTTCCGAGCATTGCGAAGAAGTTGACAAACTGCTTATAAAGACCCAACGCGAGATCGACCTCATCCGAGAATATCGCACACGCCTAATTTCCAACATAGTTACTGGCAAGCTGGATGTGCGTCAGCTCAGCCTAGAATTGGGTGAGGAACTGGCCGAACCCGTGGAACTGGATGAATCTTTTGATAACGAAGAGGTGTTGGAGGATGAAGCACTCGATCTTGACGAGGAGATGAAAGATGCCGACGACTGATACCAGCGAAAAAGGCTTGGAAACTTTGATCGTAGAATCTCTTGTCAACGAAGCGTGGTACGTACAGGGTAAAAACTCTGACTACGACCGTGATCATGCTGTGGATCTGGCGCAACTGACGGCTTTTATTGGCGCAACTCAACCCGAGTCGGCCGAAGCATTGGAACTGGGAATTGACGGGCCGAAACGGTTGCAGTTCCTCCACCGGCTT
Organism: uncultured Desulfobacteraceae bacterium; assembly: GCA_964492995.1. Classification (GTDB taxonomy): domain Bacteria; phylum Desulfobacterota; class Desulfobacteria; order Desulfobacterales; family UBA11574; genus S5133MH16. The sequence goes on from CAZBOB010000108.1 coordinate 7,655, forward strand.
CAGGGTGAAATCGCCAAGCGCGGTGTAATCGATGTGCTTCGGAATGGCATCAAACATGGTCCGGTGAGTGTAGACCTCTTCTACGGCGCTCCATCACCCGGCAACATAAAGGCTGAAGAGAATTTTGCTGCAAACATCTTCAGCGTCATTAGGCAACTACGATATAGCAAGGACGAGACGCAGCTTGCGCTGGACCTGGGATTGTTCATCAACGGGTTGCCGTTGGCGACATTCGAGCTTAAAAATCGGCTGACCAAGCAAACGGTCGAGGATGCAGTTCAGCAGTACAAGCGCGACCGCAACCCGAAGGAACTACAGTTTCAGTTCGGTAGGTGCATGGTGCATTTCGCGGTGGATGATCAGGAAGTCCGCATGTGCACGCACCTCAAAGGCAAAGATTCGTGGTTTCTACCCTTTAACAAGGGCTTCAACGATGGGGCAGGAAATCCGCCCAATGAAAGCGGCATAAAAACTGACTACCTGTGGAAGCGGATTCTGACTAAGCCAGAGGTGACAGACATTATCGAAAATTACGCTCAGGTCGTAGAAGAGAAGGATGAAAAAGGCCGAAAAAAATCACTGAAACAGATTTTTCCCCGTTACCATCAACTTGATGTTGTTCGCAAGCTGCTGGCAGACGCAAAGGTGAATGGGGCCGGCAAGCGGTATCTGATTCAGCATTCAGCTGGCAGTGGAAAGAGCAACTCCATTGCATGGCTTGCACATCAGCTCATCGGGCTGAAAGATGAGGCGCCGGGAGGCACTGGCAGCGCATTGTTCGATTCGGTGATTGTGGTTACCGACCGGCTCATTCTTGACAAGCAAATCAAGGATACAATCAAACAATTCGCCCAGGTATCAGCCACAGTCGGCCATGCCGAGCGCAGTGGCGACCTAAGGCGTTTCCTTAAGGATGGCAAGAAAATCATTATCTCAACTGTTCAGAAGTTCCCGTTTATCCTGGACGAGATCGGCGATGAGCATCGTGGGCGGACATTTGCCATTATCATTGACGAAGCACATTCGAGCCAGGGTGGCCGCACATCGGCGAAAATGAATATTGCACTGGCGGAGAACGGTGGAGAAGAGGAAGAGGAAACCTACGAGGATACAATCAACCGGATTATGGAATCTCGGAAGATGCTGGCCAATGCCAGTTATTTCGCCTTCACGGCCACACCGAAAAACAAAACGCTAGAACTATTTGGCGAGCCGATACCCGAAGGAGATAAAGTAAAGCACCGTCCTTTCCATAGTTATACTATGAAGCAAGCGATCCAGGAAGGATTCATTTTTGATGTGCTGGCCAACTACACACCAGTGGCCAGTTACTACCGCTTGATGAAAATCGTGGAAGATGATCCGGAATTCGACACCAAAAAGGCGAAAAAGAAGCTGAGGCGGTATGTCGAATCCCACGAATACGCGATCCGGCAGAAGGCCGAGATCATGGTGGATCACTTTCATGAGCAGGTAATCGCACGGCGAAAGATCGGAGGTAAGGCGCGTGCGATGGTTGTTTGCAGTGGAATCGCTCGGGCGATTCAGTATTACCACGCAATCGAGGCATACCTAATAGAACGCAAGAGCCCTTACCGTGCCATTGTGGCATTCTCGGATTTCGATCAATACGGCAAAAAGATCACGGAGGCATCACTCAACGAATTCCCAAGCACTCAGATCGATAAGAAGATCCAGCAGGATCCGTATCGCTTCCTAATCGTGGCCGATAAGTTCCAGACTGGATACGACGAACCATTACTTCACGCGATGTATGTAGATAAGATCTTGTCGGGCGTCAAGGCTGTCCAGACCCTCTCACGGTTGAATCGAGCGCATCCGCAGAAGACCGATACATTTGTGCTCGACTTCATGAATGATGCCGACACGATTACTGAGGCTTTCTCGAATTACTATCGAACGACAATCCTCAGCGAAGAGACAGACCCTAATAAACTGCATGACCTGAAGAGTATTTTAGACCGGTATCAGGTGTATGCGTGGCCCCAGGTTGAGCAGCTGGTAGAACTTTTCCTTAGTGGAGCGGAACGCGACACCTTGGATCCGATTCTTGATGCCTGTGTTGCGATTTACACCAATGACCTAGATGAAGACGGCCAGGTTGATTTCAAGGGTAAAAGCAAGACGTTTGTGCGGACTTACCAGTTTTTGGCTTCAATTCTGCCGTATACAAACGCCAAGTGGGAGAAGCTGTCCATCTTTCTGAATTTCCTGATTCCCAAGCTGCCGGCGCCAATAGAAGAGGATCTGTCCAAAGGTATTCTTGAAGCTATCGATATGGACAGCTACCGCAACGAAGTAAAGGAAACCCTTAAACTGGCGCCGACTGATGAAGATGCAGAAATTTACCCGCTGCCGACAAGTGGCGGCGGGGGGTTAGCCGAACTACAGCTAGATTATTTGAGTAATATCATCAAGGCATTTAACGATCAGTTTGGCAACATCGATTGGAAGGATGCCGACCGCATTTGCCAAGTGATCACTGAGGAAATTCCAGGTAAAGTCGCTGCCGATAGGGCATATCAGAACGCTATGAAAAACAGCGACAGAGCAGCGGCCAGGCTTGAACTCGACCGTGCGCTCGGAAAAGTGATCGTGGATTTTGTTTCTGATCACACCGAGCTTTACAAGCAGTTTTACGAAAACCCCAGCTTCAAGAAGTGGCTGTCGGACACGATTTTCGGAGTTACTTATGAGGAGATAATTTGATACGCAATATTGTTCTATTGACAAAGACGATGACAAATCACTGCACTAAATTTCTACTCCGCTACGCTAGGTAAAGACCAGAGAGCTCAAAGGTTATGTGGTTTAGTTCACAATATCCTCTATTAAATATAGAATTATTCAACCCCTTAGCATTACTGAAACTTAGTCTGTTATACAGGTTAGTATGCAGAGTCGGGAGACCTCAACAGTTGAATATACACACAATCCTATACTGCCAGCCCAGAAGTTTATAATTCAGGATCGAGGACTTTTTAATGGGCAACTCCCATTTCACCCGCATTCCTACTCATTATACGGAAAGAATTGAGATACAAGCTGGCAGATATTTTTCAATAGTGGTAGAATATTTATAGGTTATAGATAATAATCGAGATAGGGAATTATCTTCACAAGGGGGAGGTGGAGAAAAAAGTGAATGAAGATATCTACAAGCATTTTATTACTATCCGGCTCTCGGGCAAATCAATCGGTCCAGGTCGCGTCCCAGTGTCAGCGCTGATGCGTCTTCTTTCTGAGTTCAACAAAGCGCTCAATAGGACGGGGATGGTCCTTTTAGGCGAAGCTGAAAGCGTCAAACGTGGGCCTCGCCAGAGGAGCATCAGGGATGAAATTGCGATGGATTTGGCTCTGCTAACTCATGGGAGCCCAGACACGATACTTGGCTTTGAAAGAACATCTGGTCAGCAGACATTAGACGGATTTGACTTTGGGATTCAAATCATCGAAAAATCTTTAGAAGGTCTTTCTGAGATCCAAGGACCAAGCGAAGGATTGCCTGTGGGTTATGATGCTGGTACCCTCTTGGCCTGGAGAGACGTGGGTGTGCTTTTTGAAGAAGGCATTGACGAGATTTCTTTTTCTCTGAACCATCGACCTCAGAGGCTATCGACAGTTTACAGCAAGCCCGGCTATCGAAGGGTCCAAGAGCGGATAAAGGGGCCACAGACTAATATCCGAACAATTGAAGGACGTCTCCTCATGGCTGACTTCAAGGAACACGGCACACGTTGCCGAGTGCATCCCTCTATTGGGGATCCTGTTATCTGCCTCTTTGATGAGGTGCAGAAGGATGAAGTCTTGGAAAATATCCTTTATTACGTCAAAATCATTGGGGAAGCAAAGGAGGATCCAATCACAGGAAAAATCAATAGCATTAAGATTCAAGATATACAGCGGCTTGAGGACCGAGAGGAAGGGGCTGACTTGCTCCCTCAAGGGACACCCTTGCCAACTGATTTTTGGCAATCCCCCACTCTGGATCAATTGGTGGAATTACAGGGAACGCGTCCTTTGGCCGACGTGGCTTCACTCTTTGGAACTTGGCCTGGAGATCCTGACGATGGCTTTGAGGAGGCTATTCGTATACTCAGGATACAAACAACCTCTAGAGGCTGAAGGCTATGAATGCCATCAGGGTCCTAGCTGATACGAATGTAATATCCTACACCATGCGTGGGGGAAGACTTGGCCAACTATACGAGCCTCACTTGAAAGGAAAGCTCGTTGCAATTTCCTTTATCACAGTGGGAGAGTTCTATTATGGCGCTGAAAAGTCACGATGGGGAAATGATAAGCGCCTGAGACTGGAAACAACCCTCAGGAACTTCCTTGTGATCCCTTATGACCATGAGATTGCGAGGGCCTACGGGCGAATCATGGCTAATAGTGAAAGATCAGGTCGCCAGATGAGCCTTGGGGATGCATGGATCGCTGCCTGCGCAGTAAGGCACGGGCTCCCATTGGTCACCCACAATGCAAAGGATTTCCAGGGAGTTGAGGCCTTACAGGTTATCTCTGAGCCTGAGGCTTGAAATCTACATGTAAAGTGAAACGGGGGACAAATAAGAAAATAAATAGAAGAAGCTTGCTCCTGGCTCATATCAGCTCAGCAAGCATCTGGAACAATACTACATAAAGGGCCTTTCCCGCCGTTACGGATAACGATTGGCTCGCATCTCTCTCAGCGGCCAGAGATCGGTGAGGTGAATTTCATACCCAAACAGTCCATCATAACAAGTGGAAGTGGAGGTTTGGATATGAGATGGAGACCACAACTCTAGAACAACCTGGGATACGAGAGTGATACACCATAGAAATGATGGGATTTGAAACCTGAGGTAGCTCTTGCCACTGTACGTAATTTAGAAAACCTAATATCTAATAAGAATATCAAAACCTCAACCTATGAGATGACATCGACCCGGATTTCTAACTGCTAAACGCAATCCCGCAGATCCCTTTTTCATGCCATGTTTCAAAAGGAAATCATCGGTCACTAGAGCCGCTAGCGACATGAATCAAGTGATAAAATCGATTTGCGATTCTATATAACGCCTGCCAGCCACCTGCCCGCCATCAGCTGCGCTTCAGGCGCTGGCAGGCGGGTCGGCTTCGTCTTCCCCGATAGAGATACTATTTCGCCGTATTCATTTGCGTGCCCTTCACGGCGGGCCTTATGGCGATAAAGAGACTGTCGTTTGCGGTGTAGATATTGGAGATATCCAGATCTATTTCCAGCGTTTTATCGCTGACTCTCGCCGCTATCGGCTTCAGCTTCTGGACCTCCACCGGATACTCCCTATCGCCGAAAAGCGATACCAGCAGCAGCCACAGGACATCACGCTTTTGTCCCTCTTCCACTACCTTTGGCCTTACATAGAGCAGTCCCTTATTGCCGTCATACCGAATC
>CAZBOB010000109.1:0-12924 GCA_964492995.1 uncultured Desulfobacteraceae bacterium
GCTGAGTCAGATAATGCCATTTATTCAATGGGTTATGGCTACTCACAACATAAGGCAAGATATCCCCAAAATTTATAACCAAATTTTATTGAAAAAGATTGCTGTTATGATGCTGGTTCCAAACTTTCAATTTTAGACGATTCATGATGAGGGCAACATCTTGAATTTTCGCTATTCTTATGACGATCTATATATAGTATCCTATCATATCTACTATCTCGATTGATCGGAGGATTTTCCAATGACCCAAAAATCGACCTATGAAGAATTAGAACAAAAGGTCAAGGAATTAGAAAAAGAGAAGCTTGAGCGTAAGCAAACAGAGCAATCGCTGGATGAGATCAACATGTGTTTGCTTGGTTTGGGGAGCGATTTCACAGAAAACGTGAACCGGCTTACATCACTTGCTGGAAAACTTTTCGGAGCTACTTGCGCTCTTTACAACCGACTTGACGGCGGTATGCTTTATTCTGTTGGGCAATGGCAAACCCCCAGTGATTACGACCCTGTAGACAAACCAGATGGACACATTTGCTATGACGTGATTCAACGGGGTGTTGATGATCTGCTCATAGTTCAAAACCTACAAAACAGCATCTATGCCAAGACCGACCCAAATGTTGTTCGTTATGGTTTAGAAACCTATGTGGGTCACTCGGTCAAGTGTAGTGGGCAATACGTTGGTTCTCTATGCACAGTTTTTCAGAAAGAGTTTAATCCAACCGAAGAGGAAAAGAGAATTATTGGAATCCTCGCTTCGGCTATACGTGTGGAGGAAGAGCGCAAGCAAGCAGAGGAGGCGCTACGGGAGAGTGAGGAGAAATATCGCCGGATATTTGAGAATATTCAGGATGTTTATTATGAAGTAACCCTTGATGGAGTTATTATTGAAATAAGTCCTTCGATTAAGGAGATTTCTAAATATTCAAGAGAAGAGTTAATAGGAACGTCGGCATACAATTTGTACGCCTATCCGGAAAAAAGAGACGATTTTGTAAAAGAGCTTTTAAAAAGGGGTAAAGTCACTGATTGTGAAATTATTCTAAAAGATAAAGACGGCCTTTTAGGATATTGCTCTACAACTGCAAAGTTGTTAAATGACGCTCATGGCGTTCCAGTAAAAATTATCGGATCGATGCGCAATATTACCGAGCGCAAGCAGGCTGAAGAGGCATTACAGAAAGCTCACGACGAGCTTGAATATCGGGTGAAAAAACGAACCAAAGAGTTGGAAATCAAAACAAAAAGGCTTGAGGAGGTCAATACCGCGTTGAATGTCATGTTGCAAAAGCGAGAAGAAGATAAAATTGAGCTTGAAAAAAAGGTAATATTCAATATTAAGGAACTCATAGAGCCTCTTATAAATAATTTGAAAAATAGCGGTTTGGATCCAAATCAAACGAGCTATTTAGATGTGTTGGAATCGTTTCTAAATGAAATCATCAGCCCCTTTTCCCGCACCCTGTATGCTAAATACCGACACCTGACACCCTCAGAGATTCGGGTCGCAAATCTTGTCAAGGAAGGTAAATCCACAAAAGAGATTGCTGTTTTTTTGAATTCATCCCAAAGGGCCGTTGAATTTCACCGAAACAATCTTAGAAAAAAACTTGGTTTTAAAAACAGAAAGACAAACCTCAGATCCTACCTTTTATCCCTCTTATAATATCAGTTTTTAACTGTTATTAATCTGATATATTTTGTTGTTTACAACGAGCTTCTAAATGTTTATATCTAAAACAATCGCAAATGCCCTGTAATAAATTATAAAAAAACGGTGTTATGCGAGAGCTGTCTGAAACGCAACCCCGTTATAAATCCTTCAAAAAGAAAAACATGGAGGATGGCTGAAGAGAAGCGGACCTTTAACCTCCAGTCGGGATTGAAGGGAGATTAAAAAGATGAGCGCTCTATCAGCAGGAAATAGAGACGATGGGGGAGTGGATTAGAATTCTGCTGGAAGAATGAACAATAAAAATCGGAAAGGTGGAGAAAGAGATGAGGGATTCTTGATACGTTTGCTGTTAAGCTATACGTAACATTTGAACTTGAGAAATTCAGAATTAAGGAATCATGGCACCTCCATTAATCGGAACAAGCGAAAGCATCGAGAGAATCAGGGAACTGATCGAACACGTATCAGACACAGGCCTAAACGTCATCATTACTGGGGAAAGTGGTGTCGGTAAAGAAGTTGTTGCGCAAAACCTTTTCTATGAATCTCAAAGAAAAGACAAACCGTTCATAAATGTTAATTGTGCGGCATTGCCGGACGGATTACTTGAAAGTGAACTCTTTGGATTCGAACGGGGCGCTTTTACCGGTGCTGATCGAAATAAGCGTGGAAAATTCGAACTGGCTCATCAAGGGGTTATATTCTTAGATGAAATCGGGGATATGTCCCTTTCGCTTCAATCCAAGCTTCTTCACGTTCTTCAAAGTGGAGAGTTTGCGCCACTTGGCTCAGAAAGAGAGGTAAGATCAGATGCATGGGTTATAGCAGCTACAAATCAAGAACTTGAAAAGAAAGTAAAAGAAGGGCTTTTCAGAGAAGACCTTTACTATCGTCTCAACACCATTAAAATATATATTCCCCCTCTTCGCAACAGACCTGAAGATATACCGTCGTTAATTGACTATTATATAGAAAAATATGCTTCTCAGTTCGACGGAAAGAAGATTTCAAAACCCGACTCTGATGCTATGGAAAGGCTGATAGCATACAGCTGGCCTGGAAATGTCAGAGAACTTCAGAATATTCTAAAAAGTTGCATGGTTATGGGTAATTGGGAAGAAATTATTGACGATCTTTATTTACAGAGTCGATCTGTCGCTATATCAAAGAGACGATCTGTCGCTATATCAAGGTCAGAAGAACAGGTTCTTGAGGGAAGCTCGATTGTTGACGTCCTTTTAGACTTTAAAGGCGAGTATTTATCGGATCGCCCATCGTTTTCGCTTAAAAAAATCACAAAAAAAGCCACTGACAGGATAGAAAAAGAGGTCATCTCATTTGTCCTTGATAAAACAGGCTGGAATCGGAGCAAAGCAAGCACAATTTTAAAAATCAATTATAGAACACTCCTTCACAAAATCAGCGACCTTGATATAAAAAGGCAGCGCAAATTATGATCAAATAGTATTATATGCTTACGATTTTTATATAAAATCATCAAATCGAAACTTATGCTTTCTGCTATAAAACACACGTATCATACTCAAAAAAATCGTGTGATATCGTTTTGCTGCTTTGGCCGGGGAACGTTTCGGGCGTTTAGCGGAGGGCGTACCAAAAAAGTTTGGTGAAGGAGCATCTGGCACCCCGGCCATTTAACCCTTTCTCTCGAAATTTCAAACACACTTTAAAAAAGGACAAATCCATTTCACAGGGTTTGCCCTTTTCGTTTTTATGATATATGTAATCAGCAAGGACTGGCTTCAGGTTGGCCTTTTGGCAAGAGATCTATACTTTTTATGATTTTGGTTATAAACCTTCACTTTGAGGTGCCTTATGAAGAACTACTTATGCAATCCGAATCAAAAAATAAAACCAATTAAGAATTGTATTTTGGTTTTGCTACTTATTCTCCTTACCTCCTGCGCTTCTACAAGTACACGATGGCAAGAAGATCTTGGATATCGTGGGTTGGAAGAGATCCCATCTGGGTTTTGGAGTGATTTCAAATCCGTCTCGGTGACTATCTTGATGGATAAGAATATTCATGCTGAATTTGCTGGAGGACGGAATAAATCAACCAATCTGTTTCCTATAGGTATGTTAGCTTATGGGCTTGCACCATTAGGAGGCGTTCTATTAAATCCTGTTCTTTCGATGGGCGTTCCTCTTGCTGTAGATGGTGCAACCGCAACGGGTGGATTAGATAGCCCAGAATTCCATAGGGATATCAATAACACAATTTCTAACTCCAGTTGTTCGAGGAAAGAAATCTTTTTTAATTCTATAAAACAAGGACTCACTTTTCCCTCCCAAGTTCGGCCATCATACAAAACGGCAACCTTGGAAGTATCAAATTGTATAGGATTTCAAGTGAATACTGGAATGGAAAGCGATGCATATGTCAACATAAATGTGATGTTACTAATGCATCCTGATTTTGAGCACAAAGGTACGGAGCCGAGAGCGCAAATGTTGGCCTTCACAGGTTTAGAAGTTGCAACTAAAGATGCCATGCAACGACGAGCAGACTTTTTTCAAAAATTCTCATCGCCCAAGTATAGGAGTGAAGATATGAGCTCTTCTGAATGTCAGCACCTTTTACCCGAGATGAAACGTGAAAAGATATTCCGAGGGACATATCAAGGCTATGTCATTAAAAAAACAGAATTGTTTGCTCACAGCAAGTGGCTCTCAGATAACGGAATTTTTCTTGAAGAGACTATTAATGCGCTTTTACAAAAGTCAGTACTTGAGTTAAGCCAAAAAATTGGAAAAGGGGCAAATCCTTAAATTTTTTCATTTATGAATGCAAGTTATTAGTGTTTTGTCTATCGTAAAAAAATCATCTTAAATCACAATAAACGATTTGTTCTAACCGAGATAAATATTTCTGTATGAAATAAGTAGGTTTTGTTTGATCTGTATTGTATGATCAGAATTTTGAATCTAAATTTTTTGTAACCCAAATACTGGCAAAAAATATTAACAAATACTCAAAGTCAGCGAAGATGGTAATTTATTCACTGTTACGACTAAAGGTGATGTTGGGGGAATTATTGCCTTTTTGAATGATATAATTTCTCATCCGCAATGGAAGCCTGCCTAAATTTTGATTGATTCGGAAACGAAATCATCAATCCGAGACCTGTACTATCTGCTATGGAGTACAACTGTCTAAATTTTCAAGATATCTAAATCGAATCTCAAAACACAATCCACTTATTCGCCTTCGCCTCAATACCCCGCAGCTTGTTGGAGTGAAACGGAAATCCCGTCCAGCGGGGCTGCAGGGAACTTTATTATAATAACTGGATTACGGCCATACAGCACGATATATTGTATAAGCAAATATTATCAATTTTCAGCAGAGAATTTAAGGTGTCTGCCTTACAGTTTGAAAATTTGAAGGCCAAAATTTTTTCGAAACCTTCAAACAATTCAAATGGTGCAGCACACGCTAAGCTCCTATAATAACGATTGAGTTCCCAGCCACCCTATGATATCCTGACCTCGCCTATACTATCGAGATGAATTGTCATTTAGCATTCCCTTTGAGATGTTTGGCCAGATGCTGGATCGATTTGAAGATTCGTTTTTAAAAACCAAAACCTGGGAGACGGTCCGGAAAAAGATTTCTCGAAGCAACAGAGTCTGGGGTGAAAATTAAAACAAATAAATTCCATAAGATCAAAGTGACAGTCTATGGCTCAATTCCAAATCAAACGTCTAATTTCAGGCGGTATTATCACGAATTATTTCTGTACCTCGAAATGCAGGCATTGCCTGTACAACTGCGGTCCGCATTGGGAAAAAAGATACTTGGATCCGGCAACTGCCGAAGACAATCTGCGCATGGTTCGATTGTTGGGGTGCAAATCCGTGCATATCGGGGGAGGGGAGCCCTTGCTCAGGCCGGATAATCTATCGGAAATTCTGGAGGTTGCCGGACATATGGGGGTATCTATTGAATATGTGGAAACCAACTCGTCCTGGTTTAAAGATCTTGAATCTGCCAAAAGGATTTTGTTGAGCCTTCGAGAAAAAGGACTCAAAACCTTACTGGTGTCTATAAGCCCTTTTCATAATGAGCATATCCCGTTTTTCAAGGTAAAAGGGGTGATCGAATCCTGCAGGAAGACCGGTATAACCGTATTCCCATGGATCAATGGTTTTTTAAAGGATCTGAATGAATTTAATGAGTTTAAAACTCATTCTTTAAAGGAGTTTGAAGACAAATTCGGTAAAGATTACCTTTTGAGCGTGCTCCGGAGGTATTGGATTCATATGGGAGGGAGGGCTCTGGATACCTTCCGGCCTGTTCTCACCAACAAATCCCCCCAACAGATTCTAGACGAAAATTCAGGCGGATGTGCACGCGAGTTGTCCGACACATCCCATTTTCATATGGATCTATTCGGGAATTATATTCCCGGCCTTTGTTCCGGCCTTTCTGTTTCAACCAAGGATTTGGGTAAACCGCTTTCCGAAAATAAATATCCCGTTATTACAAACCTTTATACTTCGGGCATTAAAGGTATATATGATCTCGCACACAAAGCTTTTGCATATGCGCCGGCCCGGTCGGGATATATCAACAAATGCGATTTGTGCACAGAAATTCGTACCCTTATGGTGGATAATAATTATGGTGGGGTATCCGAGCTTAATCCCAGAGAATTTTACCTAAAAACTTGACAAATTGTTCTTGAAAAGAGTTAAAAAGATAATGAAATTAACGCGAACAAATAGAATAATAATTAATGGAATCCTCTTGGTTTTAATAATAATATTTCCTGTGAAGATAGGTGAATGCATGAATGGCAAAACGTTTCCGGAAACAATAAAACTCCCTCAGCCTCAATATGGCAGCCGGTCGTCAGTTGAAAGTACCTTGTTAGAAAGAAGGTCTATCCGAACGTATTCGGATGAACCGTTAACGCTTGCTGAAATTTCACAACTCCTGTGGGCGGCCCAGGGCGTCACGCATCACAGAGGTTTCAGAACCGCACCTTCCGCCGGAGCACTTTACCCGCTTGAGATATATATTGTTGCCGGAAAAGTGACAGGGCTTGCCACAGGGATTTATAAATACAAACCCAGCTCTCATGAATTGTCGAAAATTGTTGAGGGAGACAAAAGAACAGACCTGTGCCGGGCTGCATTGAACCAGAGTGCCGTAAAAAATGCTCCGGTCGTAATATTGTTTTGCGCTGTTTACCATCGGATGACCGTTAAATATGGGCAAAGGGGAATACGATATGTGTATATGGAGGTTGGACATTCCGCCCAGAATATTTGTTTACAGGCGGTTTCCTTAGGTCTTGGAACGGTTCCCATAGGCGCTTTCCATGACGATAAAGTGAAAAAAATTTTAAATTGCGAATCAGATGAGGAGCCCCTTTACATAATGCCTGTTGGAAAACTGAAAAATAAATAAATAACATTCAAATTTTAAAGAGGTATTGATTTATTTTAAAAGATAGGGTATAGGGCTGTGGAAAAATTGATCAGGGGATAGAAATATGGAACAATGTGTTTTGCTGAATGCCGACTATAGTTTTCTGAATGTTGTAAACTGGAAAAGGGCTATGTGCCTGATCACAAAGGGTAAGGTGCAGGTTTTAAGGCATTCCGAAAGATTAATCAGAACCGCTGAAGGGCTTGCCGTTAAAGTTCCTGCAGTAATGAGGCTGATAAAGCTTATCAGAACACTCTACATCAACAGGGTCCCTTTCAGCAAAAAGAACGTCCTGATCCGGGACGGATTCAAATGTGCTTATTGCGGCGGTGAAAAAAGAAAATTGACGATTGACCATATTATTCCAAAATCGAGGGGGGGTAAAACAGATTTCGAAAACTGCGTATCTTCTTGTAAATCGTGTAACAATAAGAAAGGAAGCAAAACCCCCTCGGAAGCCAATATGTATTTTAAAGTAAAAGCGTATCAACCGACTATTGCCGAGTTCTTAAGATTGAAAGTCAAGAAACTGGGTATCAATATCGTCCTGAAAGATCTTGGAGTATATTAGTACCGGTTCCAGGTCCTGTTTAAAAAAACAGACGTTTCGATTACCATCAATAGGCCCGAACAAGATATTGTTCGGGCTTTTTGGTGAACAACATCTAAAAAAAAACACCTAAAATTAATCCTAAGTATGCAGAATTAGGTTGCGTCTATTTTCTTGACAGAAAGCGGTTTTGAAAGTAATTTTTATACTTTGCCATCGTTGATCTTAAGCACAAGTTTCAGTTTGTTGGAAAGAGATACACGGCATTGAATTTAAGCTCAAATAAAATCCGAATTCGGGGGATGTATGGATTATAAAAAAACACTCAACCTTCCCAGTACAAAATTTTCCATGAAAGCCAGTCTTGCCAAGCGTGAGCCCGGGCAACTGCGCCTGTGGGATGAGAACCGTTTATACGAAAAGATCAGACAGGCTTCCAAAGACCGTGAAAAGTTTATACTGCACGACGGCCCTCCTTACGCAAACGGACATATTCATATCGGTACGGCACTCAACAAGATCTTGAAGGATATTATTATTCGTTCGCGACAAATGGCCGGTTATAACGCCGTTTACGTACCGGGATGGGATTGTCACGGGCTTCCGGTCGAACACAATGTTGAAAAAGAGCTGGGATCCAAGAAATTCGAAATGTCCCAGGCAGAGATTAGAAAGTTATGCCGGGCTTATGCTGAAAAATATATCGATATTCAACGTGAAGAATTCAAGCGCCTGGGTGTTATGGGCGAATGGGAGAATCCCTATTTGACCATGAACTATGAATATGAAGCCACCATCGCTCGTGAATGCGGTAAATTTGCAACTCAAGGGAGCCTTTTTAGGAGCAAAAAACCAATCTACTGGTGCTGCAGCTGTAAAACAGCCCTTGCTGAGGCAGAGATAGAATATCATAATGAATCATCACCGTCGATTTTCGTTAAATTCCCCTTAAAAGACGATTTGAGCGCTGAGATTCCCGACATTAGTGATAAAAATGTTTTTGTCGTCATATGGACAACAACACCGTGGACTATTCCGGCAAACCTTGCCGTAGCGCTTCACCCGGATATTATTTATACCGCAGTTGATACAAAAAATGGTGACGTGCTGATCCTGGCAAAAGAACTTGTGGAAAACTGTATGAAAGCCTTTGGTTTTTCAGATTTTTCCATACTTGCCGAAATTCGAGCGGACCGTCTTGAACGAAAAGAGTGTCTGCATCCATTATACAATCGCAGGTCCATAATTATTCTGGGATCCCATGTAACTCTGGATGCCGGCACCGGTTGTGTCCACACCGCTCCCGGCCATGGACGTGAAGACTATGATGTGGGCCTTTTGTACGATTTGGATGCTTATTCCCCTGTAGATGACAGGGGGTGTTTTACAGAAGAAGACGATTTCTTCAGCGGTCAATTCGTTTTCAAGGCCAATACGGATATCATCGCCAGGCTGCGGGAAAATGACCTTCTTATTGCTCAGGAGACAATGGAACATTCTTATCCCCACTGCTGGCGATGTAAAAAGCCTGTGATTTTCAGGGCCACCCCCCAGTGGTTTATTTCCATGGACAAAACCGGCTTGAGGAAAAAATCACTTGAAGAGATCGACAGGGTCACATGGATACCACACTGGGGAAGAGAAAGAATCTACGGAATGATCGAAAACAGACCGGACTGGTGCGTATCCAGGCAGCGTGCCTGGGGAGTGCCCATAGCGATTTTTTATTGTGAAAAGTGTGGCGCCTTACACATAAACCAGGAAATAATAGATCGAGTATATACAAAATTTCAAGAGCATGGCGCAGACATCTGGTTTGAAAAAGATGCAAAAGAATTTCTTCCCGAAGATGCCGTCTGCCAACAGTGCGGTCATACAACATTTGTTAAAGAAGATGACATCCTGGATGTATGGTTTGATTCCGGTGTCAGCCATGCTGCGGTACTTGAAAAGCGCCCCAGCCTGAAATGGCCCGCCGATCTTTATCTTGAGGGGAGCGATCAACACAGGGGATGGTTTCACAGCTCGCTCCTTACGGCTGTGGGTACACGGGGGGCGGCGCCGTTTGAATCGGTATTGACCCATGGGTTTGTTGTCGATGCACAAGGCAAAAAGATGTCCAAGTCTTTAGGGAATGTGGTTGCCCCGGATGAGGTAATCAAAAAACACGGGGCGGAGATTCTCCGTCTCTGGGTCTCGGCATCTGATTACCGGGATGACATTCGTATTTCTGAAAACATCTTGAAACAGTTGAGCGATGCCTACCGAAGAATCAGAAATACGAGTAGATTCATGCTGGGCAATCTATATGACTTTGATCCTGAAATAGACGCCGTCCCCTATGGTTCTATGCCGGAAATCGACAGGTTTGCACTGTACCGGCTTCAAGAGGTGATTGAACGAACACTGAAAGCCTATACTACTTATGAATTTCATATTATCTATCATGCGCTTTACAACTACTGTATTGTAGACCTTTCGGCTTTCTACCTTGATATTCTGAAGGACAGGCTATACACATCCCCCCCTGAATCAGCAGACCGAAGAAGTGCACAGACCGTTATTCACATTTTGCTGGACTCCATGGCAAGGCTCATGGCGCCGATACTCGCCTTTACCTCTGAAGAGATATGGAGCTTCATGCCGGGAAGTAAAGAAAATGCGTCGAGCGTTCACCTGACTTCTCTTCCTGCAGTAAATGAAGCATGGAAGGATGAAAAACTGGCGGAAAAGTGGAAACAGATCCTTAAGGTGCGCAACGATGTCACAAAGGCCCTTGAGGAAGCCAGAGTTAAAAAACGTATCGGTCATTCCCTCGATGCCTTTGTTACGCTTTACACAGATAATGAACTGTATGATATACTATACCCCTATGAAAATGAATTGAAGACCATATTTATTGTTTCCGGCACCTCTCTGGTTAATGGCGGGAAACCTGCCGGAGCTTTTGAGAGCCAGGATATCGACAACCTGTCGATTCTGGTTGAACCTGCAACGGGGGATAAGTGCGAACGGTGTTGGATATACGACCATTCTATTGGAACAAGTTCAGAACATCCAACCATTTGCACCCGGTGTCAGGATTCGCTCAAGGAATTGATGATTGAAGATTGAAGATTAAAGGAAAAATATAAGGTGGGTTCGAGTCTCTTCTCTCCAGGCGGATCAGACGTTAAACATAATAAATACCTAAAGCTTTCCGCCATCGCCGGTTTCGTAATTATTTTTGATCAGATAACAAAGGCTGTAATCCAGAACACCCTGACGATTTATCACTCAATAATAGTTATACCCGGTTTCTTCAACATTACTCATATTCATAACCCCGGAGGTGCGTTCGGATTTATGGCGAATAAAAGTCCTTGTCTGCGCAACCTACTTTTTATTTTGCTTTCATCATTGGCCATATGTCTGATATTCTACTTCTATAAAAAAACACCTCAGAAATATTCCCTGCTTTCCGCATGTTTCGCGCTCATTCTGGGGGGCGCCTTAGGCAACCTAATCGACAGAATTCGGTTTGGAAAAGTCGTTGACTTTTTAGACTTTTACATCGGGAACTATCACTGGCCTGCTTTTAATGTTGCGGACAGTGCGATAACTGTGGGAATTACTATTTATGTATTTCATCTTGTTTTTAAAAAGATGCCGGAGTGATTTTCAATTTTCAATCGCAACCTATGTCTGAAATTAATTACAGAGAGCTTAACAATTATTTAAAAGACCGGAAAACCGGTGATTTTGCACCGGTGTATCTTATATATGGCCAAGAGTTGCTATATAAAAATTCACTTGACTCGCTTTTGGATGCATTAATCCCTGCGAATAAAAGAAGCCTCAGCTATGAACCGATTGAGGGCACAAATGAAAATATTAAAGAAGCAATCGAGCGGTCAAACACCTATTCGCTTTTGTCAGGCCCAAAGGTTGTTGCCATTTGTGATTCTAAAATATTCTATTCAAAACAGGATCAAGGTAGACTTCTTGAAAAGGCAAAACAAGCCTATGATACGAATGATATTAAAAAGGCTGCAAAATATTTTTTAAGTCTCCTGGGTGTTTTAAATTTTTCATACGATGATGTGAGTAAGGCAAATAGAAGCAAAACAATTAAACTCGATATTGACCGTTTCGGTGATGATGAATGGATTGATAAAATCGTGAATTTTTGCATAGAAAACAACCTTCCCATAGCTTCTGAAGAAGATAATGCCGATCTTTTGCAAAAAGCCGTCGAAAAAGGATTCCCAAAAGGGAACCATCTTATAATTACCACAGACCTGGTTGATAAGCGCCGTAAACTTTTTAAAACCATTCGTGAACAGGGTATGATCATCGACTGCTCTGTCCCCGAAGGAGATCGCCGGGCGGACAGGATGGCCCAAAAAGCGGTTCTTTCAGAAAGGATGATCGAAATCCTTGATCAAGTGGGGAAGAGGATGGATAAGGATGCATACATGGCCCTGTACGAAATGACAGGTTTTGACCTCCGTACATTTTCAAATAACCTTCAGAAGCTTATCAGTTATGTGGGGGATAGAAAAAACATAACGGCCGATGATGTTGAGTCTGTTTTAAAGCGTACAAAAAAGGATCCCATATACGATTTAACAAATGCCGTTTCAGAAAGAGACATTGAAAAATCGCTCTTTTTTCTGGATACGCTTCTTGCCGACAATCTTCATCCGCTTCAGATTCTTGCTGCGATAACCAATCAGATGAGAAGGCTATTACTCGTCAAGGGTTTTGTTGAAAGTCCTCATGGCGGGGAATGGCATGGCGGCATTCAGTTCCATCAATTTAAAAGCAGGATTATGCTCGCTATCCAGGCTTATGACGCTGATCTTTTGGGACAGTTTGAAACGTGGGATCAAATGCTTTCAAAACAGACGGGAAAGGATAATCAACGATCAAAAAACAAGAATGCAAAAAAGAAAAGCCGACCGATTACAGATCTTGTTATTGCAAAAAGTTTGAAAAATCCTTATCCCGTTTACCAGATGCTTCTAAAGTCTGAAATGTTTACCACGGATGAACTTATTGCCGTTCTTGAGTCACTGGGTCAAACGGATTTGCGTCTTAAATCCACCGGCCAGAAGCCCAGATTACTATTGGAAAAATTGATATTTTTTATTTGTCAACCGCAAAATAACGTGAACTCAGAGTAAACGCATTTGAATCCAAATACAGGGAGAACGCTCCACGACGGCGTGTATCTCTTTCCAACCGACTGAAACT
>CAZBOB010000110.1:0-12760 GCA_964492995.1 uncultured Desulfobacteraceae bacterium
AGGCTATCCCGGAAATTTCAAGTTCGACAAGTTGTCCTTTTTTAATTTTCATTTTTATTGAACCCTGATTGATTGAAAGTCGAGGATGTCCCAGATTCAAGGCGTCACGGGTGAAGCCGTAGTGCACTACTGCAAACCCGTGACAACGCGGAAGATGGGATATCATCGGCTTTCCCGCAGGGTAAACAAAATCGAGATAAAATAGCAAAATTCATATCTCATTGCAGGTAAAGATATAAAAGTGGAGCCCAACCAATAAAATACTTATTGAAATAAAGATATTATGATCATTTTCGGTTTTGTTTACAATCAATTAGGGTTGAAAAATAACATGAATCATGGGATAAACCAACCATGAATCAAAAAAACATCACGTTCTCATCCAACGGGTTTATTCTCAAGGGGACGCTGCACCTTCCGGCCGCAGAATACCCTCCGGTTGTTATCGGTTCGCACGGTCTTTTTAGCAGCGGGAGTTCTCCAAAACAGATCGCACTTGCAAGACAATGCAATGCCTGTGGCATCGCATTTTTCAGATTCGACCATAGAGGATGCGGGCAGAGCCAAGGCGTTTTCCAGGATGTCACCTCTCTCGAGGCTCGATGTAATGACATGATCAACGCAATAAAGATCATTCAAGGCAGAAAAGATACCGGCAACCGGATCGGACTTTTCGGAAGCAGTATGGGGGGTGCTGTCTGCTTATCCGTATTTGCCGAATCTGATGTTTATTCAATTGTCACCTGTGCAACCCCTGTTCGCAGCAGTTCCATTATCAAGACACTGGAAAAATCAGATGACTCAAACACACTAAATCCGCCGTTTTATAAGAGATATCTTGATTCCGACATTTCAGACAAGCTTTCATCTACTCATCATATTCTTATATTTCATGGGGATTCCGATGAGCTTGTACCCCCGTCAAATGCCAGAGAAATATATGAAAAAGCCGGTGATCCGAAAAAATTGATCATACAAAAAGGCGGTGATCACCGCATGAGCAATAAAACACACCAGGAAAATTTTGTTCGGGAATCGGCCTTGTGGTTCAAAAACTGTTTTGACGGTACAATTTAACCCTGGAGTTCCCGTCGCAGCAGGTCAAGGGCTTTCATGGCAAAGATTTTTTTATTCATCAACCGTGTATTGAACGGGAAAAAGAACCGAAATCCTTTTACATCATGTGGGGTGGCAAGACCGATGCAAAGCGTGCCCACAGGTTTTTCGTCAGTTCCTCCGTCCGGTCCTGCAATACCGCTGGTTGCCAGGCCGTAAGTTGTTCCGGCAACACGTCTTACCCCTTGGGCCATCTTTTTTACGGTCTCTTGGTGTACCGCTCCGTATCGCTGTAATACTTCGTTAGATACCCCCAGCACCTTTGTTTTGGCTTCATTTGAATAGGTAACCCCTGAAAAAAGAAAATAGCCTGAACTGCCCGGTACATTGGTAAGCATATGGGATATCAATCCGCCGGTACAGCTTTCGGCAATAGCAAGGGTCGCTTGTTTTTCGGCAAGAAGTCCGCCCACAACCGCTTCCATTGAACTCCCATTCATAGAAAAAATATTCTCCCCTAACTTCCCGAGAACCGATTGGGATGCTTTCTCCAGAATCTTACGAAGAATCTTGTTATCTTTGCCTCTGATATAAAGTTTAACCTGGATTTCCGGAAACTTTGAACGGAAACCCGGCGTTACCTCAGAAAATTCGGTGGATAAACCGTCCAAAAGTTCCCCGATTTCCGACTCGGCTAAGCCGAATGTGGATATGGTCTTAACCAAACTTAATTCATCCGTACGGCCATAGAGCTTCTCTATGCGCGGCAGGACTTCATCTGAAAGCATCCGTCGCATTTCAAAAGGTACACCGGGAACAAAGAAAAACCAACACCTGTCTATTTTTAAGTGAAATCCGGGCGCAGATCCAACAGGATTATTTAAAGACTCGGCTCCTGTAGGGAGCAAGGCCTGTTTTTTATTTGAAGGACTCATGGCGCGCTTCCGGGTTTTGAAAAAATTTTCAACCACACGAAGTGCTGACCGATTTAGAACCCGTTCAACCCCTTTTGCTTTGGCGGCTGCTTCCGCCGTAATATCATCGCTTGTCGGACCCAGCCCTCCGGTTACAACCGCAACATCTGCCCTGCTGCCGATCTCTTTTATGATGGAAACCATCATATCCATATCGTCACCCACACACGTGTGCCGTATGGCTTCAAGACCCGCTTGTTTCAAAACTTGCGCGATATGGGCCGAATTGCTGTCGATAGCCGCACCCGTTCTTATTTCATCTCCTGTAGCAAGTATTTCTATAATCATATTCCGGACCTCGACATTTTGTTGAAAACGGGTTGCTGGTTGCTCGTCACGGGTTACTGGAACCTTCTTTGTCTTGTCAAGATTTTTTTTTGACTATTCACGGGGTTCTTCTCAGTAAAAATCCTGGCCCAGAGGACAGGGCAAACGCATTTGATTTAAGCGCAGCGTAGCGACGGCGTGTTTCTCTTGGAAACCTACTGACTGTTTGAAGGGCTTTAGCACGCGTTAGCCCGAGCCGAATGAAATTATGACTTAAAAAATCAATGGGATAATTTAGCGACGAATTTTTCTTAATAAATCCGGCGCGGCTCGGGCTTACGGGTGCTTAAGCACAAGTTTCAGTCGGTTGGAAAGAGATACACGCCGTCGTGGAGCGTTCTCCCTGTATTGGGATTCAAATGCGTTTCTCCTGCAATATCGAATAAAAAACCTTGACAAACACTCGCAATTATATATATATAAATCAAATTGGGTGAGAAACATGAATAAAATAAATAATCAAATAATAAATATCGATCGGATAAACTGGTGGTGGCAAACTCAAATTTACGGGTCTGCCACAGGAACTTGATTTAATAACTTATAATTAGCAAAATATCAAAGGACCATGGCGACTCGAGCCACGGTCCTTTTTTTTAGTTTCAAACGGGCCGTGGAAATTTTCACGGCTTTTTTTTGACCTTGTGGAACTTTTTAGAAAGGAACCCTATATGCTTATTAATGAATTCCCTGACATAGACCAATTCCGCCATATGGCAAAACAAAACAATGTAATTCCGGTCTGCGTCGAAATCCTTGCAGACACAAACACACCGGTCTCTCTTTTAAATAAAATCTATAAAAACAACGGCTCTGCGTTTCTATTCGAAAGCGTCGAAGGGGGTGAGCGGTGGGGAAGGTACAGTTTTCTGGGTGTCTCCGCCCGAACCCATATACGGGTATTTCCTCAATTTGTGGAAGTCCGGGAAAACAGTGCCTGCGAAGAGATTCCTCACCACGGGGATCCCCTTTACGTGCTGAAAACATTGATGAACAAGTATCGACCTGCTCACGTGTCCGAACTCCCCAGATTCTGGGGAGGAATGGTAGGATATTTAACTTATGAAATGGTTTCTTTTTTTGAATCAATCCCCAACCTGCTTCCGGAAAATAAACCGATTGCTCATTTCATTATACCCGATGAGTTGCTTATTTTTGACAATATCCGGCATACATTACTCGGGGTGGTTATTGCCTTTATCGACAACCCGGACCATGCGGATCGAGAGTTTCATTCGGCGACACTCCGCATCAAATCACTTCTTCGAGAAATGGAACGGCCTTTGCCTGAAGAAGACCATCATCCGATCCATACCGAATTTATACTCAAAGCATCTTTGGAAGCCGGCAATTTCCGTTCTCTTGTGCAAAAGGTAAAAGAATATATCCGGGCCGGTGATGTCATCCAGACCGTCATTTCCATGCCTTTTTTATGTACATCGCCACCGGATCTCTGGGCGCTTTACCGGGCGCAACGATTCATTAATCCCTCTCCCTATCTTTATTTCCTCGGTCTCGATGAGATGACTCTCGTGGGATCTTCACCGGAGACTATGGTGAGGCTGGAAAACGGCGTTGCCACCCTTCGCCCCATTGCCGGCACACGCCCCAGAGGGAAAAACGAGCAGGAAGACAGGTCTCTGGCCAATGAGCTTCTTGCGGATGAAAAAGAACGGGCGGAACACCTTATGCTGGTCGATCTGGGACGTAATGATCTGGGGCGCGTGGCAGAGGTGGGAACGGTCCAGGTAACAGATTTGATGATAGTGGAACGTTATTCTCATGTCATGCATCTTGTATCCAATATATGTTGTGATCTGAAATCAGAATATGATGCATGGGATCTGCTTCGGGCCACCTTTCCTGCCGGAACGTTATCCGGAGCTCCCAAAATAAGGGCCATGGAGATTATCGCCGAACTCGAAAACAGACCCCGGGGCCCTTATGGCGGTGCCGTAGGATATATTTCTTTCCACGGAAATTTGGACATGGCCATTACCATCCGGACGGCCAGTATTGAAAATGGGCTGCTGACGGTTCAGGCCGGCGCCGGAATCGTTGCCGACTCAGATCCGGAACGGGAACGGATAGAAACCGTCAATAAAGCAATGGCCATGCAAAAAGCACTGCAACTGGTTCAGAAATCGTATGAAAAATAATTGAGGGGTCGGGGAGTTTTTCTTATAAAGCTTGGAAAATAGCGTAATGAATGATCAGCAGCGAAATCATACACTGTTTGAAACCATTAGGGATCGTTAAGAAAGAACAGCGGTATTTTGTGTTCGTAATTCAAATGCGTAAAGCTGGTAGCTATATAACCTATTTATTTAAAGCCATAATTTCTGTTCTTTCTTTACGAGCCCTTATGGATGAGTTTGTATGATGTAGTCGCTGATTATTTATGGAGCTATTAAATCGAAAAAAACTTCCTAACTGCTGAAATAAAAAATAAAGGAGGATAAAACATGATCATAATGATAGACAATTATGATTCATTCACTTACAACCTAGTACAATATCTGGAGCAAATCGGCTCTAGCGTCAAGGTTATCCGGAACGACGTCGCCTCCATTTCAGATCTTATTTCATGGAGTCCAACCGGAATTGTTATATCACCCGGGCCGGGCAGGCCTGAAAATGCAGGAATATCTCTTCCGGTAGTAAAACACTTTTCCGGAAAGATCCCAATTCTTGGTGTATGCCTTGGCCATCAAGCCATTGCAGCTGCTTTTGGCGGGAAAGTGGTCTCCGCCAAAAAGCTCATGCACGGAAAAACATCCATGATACACTCTGACGGGAAAATGCTGTATCAGGGGATTCGTAACCCTTTTGAAGCAATGCGGTATCACTCACTGGCTGTTTCAAGAGAAAGTTTTCCTGAATGTCTGCGGATAAGCTCGGAATCAGAAGACGGGGAGATTATGGGAATCAGACATGTAAAGCATCCCACAGAAGGAATTCAATTTCACCCGGAATCTATTATGACCCGCGTGGGCAAACGGCTTCTGAGGAATTTTCTCAACGGAGTGGGTTGAGTGGTTGAGTGAAAAACAACACGTGACTCATTTCAATGCCTAATACAGTAGGAAGGACCATTATGT
The DNA here is from genome assembly GCA_964492995.1 of uncultured Desulfobacteraceae bacterium. Taxonomy (GTDB): domain Bacteria; phylum Desulfobacterota; class Desulfobacteria; order Desulfobacterales; family UBA11574; genus S5133MH16. The sequence continues at coordinate 5,459 of CAZBOB010000110.1, forward strand.
TTAGGGAAAATCTTGATAAAATCATACATCGAATCGACCTGAGTGAAACTCAAATGTCTCAAATGATTACAGAAATCTTTTCAGGAAATGTTACCGATGCACAGATCGGCGCACTGATGGCGGCACTGGCAACCAAAGGAGAAACTTTTGAAGAACTTGCCGGAGCGGCTCGAGCCATGCGCCGTAAAGCACATCGTATTCAAGCGCCGGCCGCAACCATTGTAGATACCTGCGGAACCGGTGGAGACGCATCACAAACATTTAATATCTCCACAACCACGGCTTTTGTTGTGGCCGGCTGCGGGGTGACCGTGGCTAAACATGGGAATCGATCGGTATCCAGTCAATGTGGCAGTGCAGATCTTCTGGAAGTGCTTGGGGTAAAACTTGATACTGACCCTGAAATCGTGGAAGAGGCGGTTCAGGAAATCGGTATCGGTTTTCTTTTTGCCCCGCTTTATCACGGTGCCATGCGCCATGCGGCCAGAGCAAGAAAAGAGTTGGGTCTGCGCAGTATTTTTAATATGCTGGGCCCGCTCACAAATCCCGCCGGAGCCAATTGCCAGCTTATCGGTGTATACGCACCTGAACTAACTGAAATGTTTGCACATGCATTACACCTTCTTGGAACAAAAAGAGCTTTTGTGGTTCATGGGCATGACGGACTGGATGAAATTTCTGTTTGCGCTCCCACCCGCATCTCCGAATTAAAAGAAGGTCTCGTTCGAACTTATGATATTTCCTCTGAACAATTTTTCGGTAAATTATCGGATTCAAACGAACTTCTGGGTGGTAATCCCGAAGAAAACGCTAAAATAACCCGCAATATATTAGATGGCGAAAAAGGACCGAAACGGGATGTTGTCCTGATTAATTCCGCTGCAGCTCTTGTTGCGGCAGGTCAGGCAGAAAATCTCCAGGAAGGAATCCACATGGCTGAAATTTCTATTGACAAAGGCGCCGCTGCCGAAAAAATGCAAGCGCTTATTAAATACACACAGGAAAACGGATAACAATATAACTAAAATCGAATTTTTTTCTAAAGTTATTGCAACCAAAACCCGATAATAATTCTGAGGCAAAAAAATTATGGTAATATCAGCTTATCATGTCAATAATGTTCTGCGGGTTTATGGAGACCAGCTTCGCCAAAGTAAAATCTCCAGCAGACTAAAGAATACCGATTCCAGCACACCGGACAGGATCAGTATATCTTCAAATGCCCGACGGAAAACTATTATTGATAATATTACCACTAATATTATTAATAAAATCACTCAATACGGGCCTCACGATAATGTTGAGAAAGAAGTGTTTGAAAAACTTGAAAATGAATATGGAGCACATCTGACGATAAGCGGGGATAGCCCCAAAAAACTTGTATTCAAGGAAATTGACGAACATGGTGAAACAATAAATTCACTTTCCATTGAAGATTCTAGTATTTTAACGAATAAATTAAAAGAAATCACCGAGGAAACCTTAGATAAAAATATGAGGTAGGAGTTAAAGGATCATATAATGAAAATTGACGATAGAGTTATTAACTATGAAATCAGTAAGCAACTCCCTAAATCCACACAAAATGCTACGGAGGTAAACAAGGAAAAGCAGCTTTCCGATGAACAAAAGTGTGATAGGAACGCTGAATCAGGACAGGACACTATTGTTAACCTTTCCCCGGCCTTAAAAGAGACTCAACTTGCAAAGGAGATTATTTCATCTGAACCGGATATCAGAGAAGACAAGGTCTTTGAACTCAAACAAAAAATTGAATCCGGAAAATACACCATTGACAACAATGCTGTTGCGGATAAGCTTGTAGATTCCTTTATTGATGAAATTTTTTAAACATATTATTTCAATAAAAAAATAGGGGGTTACGATTTACCCCCTATTTTTTTGCCTGCCTAAAATCATTTTTCGTATAAAAAACATCATTCCAATATTCCATGTATTGGGCAAAAACTCAAGTTCCTCAATTTCCTTTAAACTTTAATAAGTTGTATAATTTCCGAGACGTATAACTATTCAGCTTCCTTCCTGAAAACAAAGGAATGCGGTGCAATGGCGGTAAGATCTTTTGGTTCAAAAGGAAGAAATTCATGGGATCCGATGATCAGAAATCCATAAGGCGCGAGACTATCGAGTATTTTTCTGAAAGCCTTTTTTTTCATCAGATCTTCATAATAGGTCAGAACATTATTCCGTAAAAAAATGATATCAAATTTTGATCCAGGGGGATCGGAAAGCAGATGATGTGTTTTCCATATAACATCTTTCTTCAGTGAAGCATTAACTTCAAAAAGTTTTTTTCCTTTCTTTTTTATAAAATATGTGGATTGAAATTCTTTTGTTACCTCTTTGAGACTGCTGGATGAATAAATTCCGGCGCGGGCTTTTTCGAGGTAGACAGGATTTATATCTGTAGCAATTACTTCAAGTTTCGGTAGATGACCAAAACTATTTTTCAAGCAATCCCAGACGATTTTAAAAGTGTACACCTCATCTCCACACGCACAGCCGGCCGACCAGACATTAATTTTTTCTATATTTTTATCAATAAGGTCGGGTAAGTACTTTTTTTCAAGGGACTTCCAAAATTCTCTGTCTCGAAAAAAACGGCTGATGGAAACCGTCAGCATAAGTTCACATTTTTTTCTGACTTCATCGCTCTTGTCCAGTTCCGCCAGATAAGTTGTGATGTTGTAACATCCCAGGGCGTTCATGTGTTTTTTTATCCGTTTTTTGACCCCCTTGCGGACTTTGCGGTATCCTGACCAAGAAAAACCGAATCGATTAAGCAGCTGGCGAAATTGCTGATCATCCATAGAGTCATTTTTATCTTGGTGAAAAAATTGTGCAAGAGATTTTTTTTCTCAGAGCTTTCCGATCGCCTATAAGTTGGGCGATTCTTTACGAAGAGATATGTCGAGATGCTTTACAGGCAGGATAAGAGAAATAATCCAAAAAAAAAGGGCGATTCACTTGAATCGCCCTATGAAAAGGTTGTGGAGAAAGGTTGACAATCCTACAGGGCCATGTCTCATTTAAAGGTTGTTGAGAAAAATTGACAATCCTACAAGGCCCGACCGAAAAATCCGATTTCCCGCAATGCCGTTATTAACACCGGAGTGCATCATCATTTTATTTTAAGTTTTGAAGACTCTCGGCAGAAAAGATGCACGCACACCCGAGAAACCTTTTTTTATTTGAAAATTTATTTAAGCAAAAACCATGCAAAAACATATATTTTTTTAAATAAAATTTATAATAAATCAATATATGTTTATATATCAGATTGTTATATTAATAACCCAAATTAAATGGTAACCCATGTTTTGACAATATTTGACAAATTTCGTGTCATTTTTTGACAGGTCCGTCACTATTTCAACCAAGTTAGGGATAAAATATTTTGGAGTTGAAGTTATAACAGGACAATAAAGATTATGAAAATTTTTTCATAATATTAGGCAGTTTATTTCATATTTTTAACTGTTTTTTATGAACCGGCACGGAGGTTTTTTGTCGTACGATCATCTTAAAGACTTAATATCACTATTAATTTTCCTTAGCCATTAAATATCATACTTTTTTGCACAATTTTTGCATTAACCAAATAAAAACAAAAAATTCAGGATGAAAAATATGACCCAGTTAAACCCCATATCCGAAGAAATGAGTAACATTTCAGAACATTACGTTTTTACATCACGATTAAAGCTTCTTATTATTATGGCCAAGGCTTATTTAAATGGTTATCCACTTGGAAAATATAGAAAACAAGCCATTGCAGAAAATGCAAATCAAGTCTTTTATCATTCACTTAAATTAGTAAGCGAATATGCCGCTCTAAAAGACCACGGATTAGATACGCAAACACATACCTTTTCTAAGATAGAAACCCCCGAAGAAAATATATTTTATCAAAGAGTTCAACTCCTTGCGGTTATGGCGAAAACCATGGTAAGAGACCGCCCCATAAATAACTTCAGGAAAAAAGCCTTTACTGATAATTTGAACAAAATCTGTGAGGCACTCGTTTTTACCTTTAAAATCAATGAAATGAACTTTCTGAAAGTTGCGTAATCAAAAAGCCGATCTTTTCAAACATGCCCACCCGCACCTTGACACCTATCAGATAAACAAATAAACATGTCCTTTCGAAAATAAATTGCAATAGACAATATGTCTATTATATATAATCTGAATATGAAATCTAAAGGATTAATCGTTTTCGACATGGATGGCGTCCTGGTTGATGTCTCAAAATCATACCGTGACACGGTAAGACAAACCGCCAGATTATTTTTCAAGGGAGCGGGATCATGGAAAAATTTACCCGATCCTTTGTTTTCCTTAACAGATCTTGCCAGAGTTAAACAAAGCGGAGGCCTGAATAATGATTGGGACTTGACTTTTTTAGTGATAAGCCTTCTATTCACTTTGGTAAAAGGTCCAACAGACCCGCAAGATCCGGACCCCTGGATCCGGCATAATAAAGTGATCGGCAGTTGCGATGTTACGGCCCTGGAACAGTTTTTAAACTCCACAAAAAACCCGGTAGCCTCTCTGTTGAAAAAAAAAGGAGAACCAAAGCATGAATTCATTACCGGCCTTTTCACCGGCGATGTTGGAAGCGGAAATATTATAAAGCAAATTTTTCAAGAGATATATCTTGGAAAGGAGATGTTTGAAGCCACCTATGGAATTCCGGCAAAAATATACCACGAAAAAGGATATATAAACAGAGAAAAACTTTTGGTTGACAGATCCATCCTTGAAAGCCTCTCAAAAAATCATATTCTGGCCATCGCCACAGGACGTCCCAAAGCCGAGGCCGACTACCCTTTAGATTTTTTCGGTCTGAGAAAGTTTTTCAACGTTATCTACACTCTTGACGACTGTATTAAAGAAGAGCAAAAAATATACGAAAATGAAAAAAAAAGAGTTTCCCTCAGCAAACCCAATCCTTATATGCTTGATGCCGTTGCCAAGATCCATAAACATAACGTCTCCAAATTCTATTACGTTGGGGATATGCCGGATGATATGGTAGCCGCCTCAAGATCCAGAACAGGATTTGCCGGTATCGGAATTCTTATATCATCATCTAACAAGGACACGCTGAAAGAGGACCTGTTACAGGCAGGTGCAGATTGTATTATTGAAGATTTCGAGGAACTAAAAAACATCATACCCTAATCGCGCCAAATTCGATTGGGCGTTATCCGGTATTGGTTAGAAGCCATTTCAAAACCTTCCTGTGCAAAATGCTCAAACCAACGAAAGGAAGGTTTTGAAACAGCTTCTATTGATTTCAACAAATGGTAAAATTTCAGTGACATTCAAATATGATTCCTCGACAAATGAAATATTTGCCTTATAAAAACCTTAAATACAGGTTCGATTTTGAAATCGGTTACCTTACAAAGAGCCCCTGTAGAGAATGTGAGAAAAGAAAAGATTTCCCTGATTGTATAGACGATTGCGACAAGCTCGACAAAATACACACCATTTTGTGTGAAGCCATATCGTGTTCAAAACGCGTTTAATCTGTCGAATCAGAAGGAGGACTGTATGACCGGCATGAAACTAAATGATATCCCCGCCTGGAAGAAATTGATCCATCATGCTGATATCATGAATCGTCCTGAAAAACATCTCAAATATCTTATAAAAGAAAAAGATCGACTTATAAATTTCTCTTTAAATGGCGCCGGTATCTTTTATGATTTTTCACGCCAGCGGTTAGATGGTCAGACCATGGAACTTTTGTTCGAACTTTCTGAAGCCCGGAGACTAAAAGAGCAGTTTACTGCCATGGTCCGTGGAGAAAAGATCAATACAACTGAAAACAGGGCGGCTCTTCACACGGCAGCAAGGAATTTTTCAGGCAATCCGGTTTTTGTTGAAGGCAAAAATGTAATGCCTGATATAATTAGGGTAAGAGATGATATCAAACGGTTTGCATCAAAAGTTCATGGCGGGAAAATAACCGGGTCAACCGGCAAACCGTTTAAACATATTGTTGTCATCGGAATCGGTGGATCATATCTGGGAACTCAATTTGTCGCCCAAGCATTAGATCCGCTGGCAGATAAACATATTGAAATCATGTTTCTTTCAAACGTGGACATCCATAATTTTGGGTCGATTGCCTCGGCTATTGATCCTGAGACCACCCTGTGGATCGTCATCTCAAAAAGCTACACAACGGCCGAAACCATGGCCAATACCCATCAGGCGTATGCCTTTATGGCGGAGAAAGGGCTTGATCCTGCCCGACATTTTGTAACGGTTACCAGTATGGGATCTCCGGGAGATGACCCTTCAAATCCTGTCCTTTCTTCATTTCACATGTTCGATTTCATCGGTGGAAGATACAGTGTTACCTCAGCGGTGGGCGGGGTGCCGCTGAGTCTGTATTTAGGGTATGAACGCTTTGAACGGTTTTTGAAAGGCGCTCAAGATATGGACTTTCATGCTCAAAATGCCCCGGTGGAAGAAAATATTCCCCTAATTGCCGCTCTTGTTTCAATCTGGAATAATAATTTCCTGGGATATCCTGCTCATGCCATCATCCCCTACGCATCTCCGCTATCCAAACTGGCCGCTCATATCCAGCAACTTAACATGGAAAGTAACGGCAAATCAGTTACACAAGACGGTGAACCGCTGGATGAACCTTCGGGAAATATTATTTTTGGAGAGCCGGGAACCAATGCACAGCATTCATTCTTTCAACTGGCACATCAGGGCCGTGCTTTTCCCATCGACTTTATCGGTGTAATCAATCCCCATTTTACACAGTATCAGAGTCAATCAAAAGGGGTCACCAATCACCAGGAACTCTGGTCGAATCTGATTGCACAGCCCCAAGCCCTTGCAAGGGGAAAGAAGGACACAAAACCGGCAAAATCTTTTTCCGGTAACCGACCGTCATCAACACTTATTTTAAATGATTTTTCACCGGAAAATATCGGCCGACTGCTTTCCTTTTATGAGGCTAAAACAGTTTTTGAAGCTTTTGTATGGGGTATAAATCCCTTTGATCAGTTCGGCGTGGAGCTGGGCAAAACCCTTGCTACAAATATCCGAAAACAGATGGCACTAAAAAATCAGAACGATGAACACCGCTTTGATGACGTGGATCCCATAACCAGATTTTATCTGGAGACGCTGTTCTCCGACAAGTGATTGGATACTGTACTTTTCTTTCTCCTAGATTGCGCCAAAAGACTGCAAAACCTGTCAAAGATTAGATCAGTAATTGCCAAATTTTGTCAAAATACGATG
>CAZBOB010000111.1:0-6298 GCA_964492995.1 uncultured Desulfobacteraceae bacterium
AGATTTTCTGAATTCAATGAATGCGTAAAAGAAAAGCAGGAGGTTGAAAATATATAAAAAGGACAGTATAAAAAAATAGTTTCTAACCAAAGGAATGCGTGCCGATTTCTATAAAACCATTTTCTTTTTTTGTAACCGAAAGCTTTCCCTGCCAGGAATCCCTTTTTTCCAGAGTTTTTTTTATCAAGGCCATGTTCTCTGTTTTTTTAAGGGCCCACATGGGTGCGACAAGCTCTTCAGGGTGTGGATCCCCGGTGAGTCGTTGAATAACCATATTTTTCGGAATATGTTCCAGAAAATCACAGACAAGGTCTGCATATTCCTGCTGTTCAAGGCACCTGTATTCGCCCGCTGAGTAAAGCTTATCAAGCTTTGTACCCCTGACAACATAGAGAAGGTGGATTTTTATGCCGTCTATTTCCATGTCTGAGACAGCTCTGGCTGTTTCAAGTACGTGGGCTTTTTTTTCGTTGGGAAGACCGAGAATAACATGGGCACATATTTTGATCCCCCTGTTTTTCGTGGCAAGGACTGCTTTTTTAAAACATTTAACGTTATGCCCGCGATTGATAAAGGCAAGTGTTGAATCATTGGCAGATTGCAGGCCGTATTCGATCCATACAAGGTATTTTTTTACATAACTTTGCAGAAGCTCCAAAATCTGTTCATCCACACAATCAGGTCTTGTGCCGAGGGATAAACCGACCACATCTTCTATAGCAAGGGCCTGCTCGTAAAGAATTTTAAGCCTATCAAAAGGACCATAAGTATTGGAAAATGATTGGAAATAGGCAATGAATTTTTTTGCCTTGTATCGCTTTGAAAGCGCTCTTTTACCTTGAATGATCTGATCGGTCACAGAAAGCCCTTTTGCATAAGCGCCGGTTCCGGATCCCCGGGCGTTGCAGTATATACATCCTCCTGTTGAAATCGTACCGTCCCTGTTTGGGCAGGAAAGACCGGCATCAATGGTTATTTTTTGAACTCTGCAACCAAAGATACTTCTCAGATACGTGTTAAAATCAGTATATCTTTTATGCATGTTATTGGTTTCTTAAGTGTGAATTTTGTGGTTTTTGCAGTAAAACTTTTTTTCTTCTCGCCACAAAGACACCCAAACATCCGAAAGAATAACAAACAAAATCCTTCATGTCTTTGTGCCTTTGTGGCGAATATCTCCTGGTTTGGGCTCGTCCGGTTTCAGTATGGATAAGAAAATTTCCCGGTGAAATTATTTCTGGCTAATTAATAATTATTTTTATAATATATACTTCTTTGAAGAAAGATTGTAAAATAATTTAACGGAAACATCATTGCTTATGGTTTTCTACCGGAAAAAATACGACATTATTGTTGTCGGTGCAGGTCATGCCGGATGTGAGGCTGCACTTGCAGTAGCGAGAATGGGATGCCGCGTACTTCTTATGGCTATAGATCTGGACAAGGTGGCTGCAATGCCTTGCAGCCCGTCAATCGGGGGTATGGCAAAGGGACAGCTTGTAAAAGAGATAGATGCTCTGGGCGGTGAAATGGCTAAGATTACGGATAAAACGGCCATTCAATATAGAACGCTGAACACAAAAAAGGGTCCTGCCGTCCAATCCTCGCGCACGCAAAACGATAAGATCCGTTATCATATGGCCATGAAGGCTGTCATTGAAAAACAGCCCAACCTGGACCTCAAACAGGCCATGGTTGAGCGACTTGTTGTCGAGAACAGCAGGATCGCCGGTGTGGAAGATCAAACCGGTTTTGGATATCGGGCCGATGCCGTTGTGCTGGCCACAGGAACCTTTTTAAGCGGTCTGGTCCACATAGGGTTCAATTCATTCCAGGCCGGCAGGGCTGGCGAGTTTGCGTCGTATGGTCTTCCTGCTCACCTGAAAGAGCTGGGATTTGAGCTTGGAAGAATGAAGACAGGTACACCGCCCAGACTGAAAAAATCAAGTATCGATTTTAGCAAATTCATAGAACATGGGTCGGAAGAGGAACCAAAACCGTTTTCGTTCTTTACCAAAAAGATTAACAATCCCCAGATCCAAAGCTATATCGGGCATACCAACCAGAAAAGCCACCAGATCGTGAAAAAAAACCTAAAACGGTCAGCCCTGTATGGCGGCATGATAAAAGGAGTATCGGCCCGCTACTGCCCCTCGTTTGAAGATAAGATCGTCAGGTTTCCTGATAAGGAAAGGCACCAGGTAATCCTTGAGCCCGAAGGACTTGATACCGATGAGGTCTATGCCAGCGGCCTGGGGAACAGCCTTCCCATGGAAGTTCAGATTCAGTTTGTCAGATCCGTCAAAGGGTTGGAAGCGGCTGAGATCATGCGGCCTGCGTACGCCATAGAATACGACTATGTTAATCCTGTCCAGCTCAAGCCAACCCTTGAAACAAAGCTGGTTTCAGGACTTTATATGGCCGGTCAGATTAACGGAACATCGGGTTATGAAGAAGCAGCTGCCCAGGGGATATGGTCAGGAATTAATGCCGCTTGCAAGATCCAGGGAAGGCCGGCGTTCATTCTCGACAGGTCCCAGGCTTACATGGCGGTCATGATAGATGATCTTGTTACAAGGGGCACACGCGAACCGTATCGCATGTTTACGTCGCGAGCGGAATACAGGCTTATGTTGCGGGAGGATAATGCGGATTTGAGGTTAATGGAAACCGGTCATGAATTTGGCCTAATCGATCATGATACATTAAAAGATGTAAATGAACGAAAAAAGCAGATTGCCAAAGAGATTAAAAGAATAAAAGGAACCGTGATAAAGCCTGCCAAAAAGATAAACGATTATTTGGTCAATCAAGGGACAAGACCGTTAAAAAGCGGCATATATCTGGATCAGCTTCTAAAAAGGGCAGAACTCGATTACCATAACGCACAAGAGCTGGCCAAAAGCCCTTTCAACATCAGTGAATCTGTTGCACGACAGGTGGAAATAGAGATCAAATACGAAGGGTATATCAAGCGACAGCTCAAGGAAATCGAAAAGTTCAAGAACCTGGAACGGATGAAAATACCTGAAGATTTTGATTTCACAAAGGTTCACGGACTTTCAAATGAACTCAAAGAAAAACTTTCTGCCATAATGCCTTCTTCACTTGGCCAGGCTTCCCGCATAGATGGAATCACACCTGCTGCGCTTTCTGTGATTATGATTTCCCTCAAAGCTGCTGAGAAATATTCATAGGGGGCCGGAAATCAAAAAATCGAATGATCCTTGACACCTAATGATTTTCAACTTATCTTGAAGTGTCATAAAAGTTTACTATAAAATTGAGGTAATTTGGAGATGTCTGAAACAGATTATTATAAAATACTCGGAGTAAATAAAAACGCTTCTGAAGAAGATATGAAGAAGTCTTATCGGAAGCTCGCAATGAAGTACCATCCTGACCATACAAAAGGGAATAAAAGCGCTGAAGAAAAATTTAAAAAAATAAGTGAAGCATATGCTGTTCTGAGCGATAAGGAGAAACGCAAACAGTATGATACGTTTGGTGCCACAGGATTCCAGCAGCGTTTTTCACAGGAAGATATCTTTAAGGGGTTTGACTTTGACAATATATTCAGCGAGTTGTTTGGAAAAGCCCGAGGTTTTTCCGGCCGTGGTAACGGCATGCGATTTTCCTTCGGAGGGGGAACCCCGTTTGACAGTTATCAGAGGCAACAGAAGGCTCGTTCAAAAGGAGCGGACCTGGTGTATGAGCTGCCGTTAACATTAGAGGAGGTGGCAACAGGAACAAGTAAAACAGTATCATACCAACATCAGGGGCGTAGTGAAAAGATTACGGTAAAGATTCCAAAAGGAATGATATCCGGGAAGAAACTTCGTGTTGCGGGTAAGGGTGATCCAGACCCATATGGCGGGCCTCCCGGAGATTTGTATATCCAGTCCAACGTGCTTGGTGATAAAGTTTATGATTCTAAAGGGTATGATCTTTATATGCGTAGAGAGATAAAACTGAGCGAGGCTCTCCTCGGAACGAGTATTTCTGTTCCCACACTCGTCAAAAAAGAGTTAAGCTTGAAAATACCTTCTGGAACAAAACATAAAACCAAGATGCGTCTTGCAGGACACGGACTTCCCCATATGCATGGTAAAGACAAGGGTGATCTTTATGTATATATTCATGTAAACATGCCGGTAAAGCTTAACAAAAAGCAAAAAAAACTGATTGAACAGCTGTCAGAGGTCGGCCTGTAAGGAATTAAATTTATTGACAAGAGCGACTAAAATGCCTAAAGTCGAGTCAGGGTCAACTCGTTGAGTGAAAAGGGGTTGAGCGGGAAAATAACAAGCCAACAACTTCGCTGCCGAAGGAGGTTCTGAATATTTATAATTTCTGATTATGCCTGAACTTATTCCTGTTTTAAATAAAAATGATATCGACAATATGGTAGCCCGGGTTGCGCGCAGGATTTCATCTGACTATCAGGATCGTGAACTTATTCTCATCGGGATCTTAAAAGGTGCGTTTGTCTTTTTATCTGATCTTGTGCGGCATCTTACTATTCCGGTTAAACTTGATTTCATACGTGTCTGCAGCTACGGCTCCGACGTTTCATCATCAGGGAACATCCGTTTGACAAAAGAAATTGAGATTGATGTTAGTAATAAAGATGTATTGCTTGTAGAAGATATCGTCGATACAGGCTTGACTTTATCTTTTATCATTGATTATTTAAAAACGTTTAATCCAGAAACTGTTAAAGTTTGTGCCCTGCTTGACAAACGCGAACGCCGTAGTGAAAATATTAAAATCGACTATGTCTGCCATAAAGTGGCTGAAGGATTCCTTGTGGGCTATGGTCTTGATTATAATGAAAATTATAGGAATTTAGCGGGAATTTATCACCTTAAATTATAAGCGGTGGGGTATACCATGATTATTACCTGTAAGGCATGTAACGCCAGTTTCAATTTAGATGAAAGTCTTCTAAAACCGGAGGGCTCCAAAGTTCGATGCTCAAAATGCAAAGAAATTTTTATGGCCTATCCACCTGTGCCCCCAAAAGAAGCTGAAAAACCGGATGACATTATATCGGACCTTGAATTGGAACAAGAGACTGAAGATTTTGAAACCGGCCAATTGGATGACTCAGGTTCCGGTGAACTCGATTTGCCGGACATGGATAAGTTATTTTCAGAGGAAGAAATCTCGGAAAAAGAAGGCGATGCTGATGAGGCTATTGAAGATTTCGAACTGGATCTGGATCTGGAGCCCGAGCCTGAAAAACCATCAGAGGATGTGGAGGCGGAAGCCAAACTCGAGGAACCGGATGAACTCGATCTGTCGGATATAGAGCAATTGATCGATTTAGAAGATCCGGTAACTGAGGAGAAAGAAGAGCCGGAACCGGAAGAAGTTGAGCTTGAATTGGATACGGGGATCGAACCCGAGATTGAAAAAGCGCCTGAAGATATTGAGGCGAGTGTCGAACCTGAAGAGTTGGAAGAGGTTGATTTATCAGATATAGAGAAGATGTTTGAAGGAGAAGAAGAGGAGACTGAAAAGGAAGCGGAACCTGTCGATTTTGCTTTGCCGGAAGAGACATCAGGGATTGAACTTGATGAGATTGAAGCGACGGCAGATAAACCCGAAACCGTCGATTTTTCTGAACCAGAAGAGATAGATCAGGAATTTGCTATTGAGGATACCGATCAGGAAGATCTGTCAGAAGAGGAGATTGCCGATGTGCAACCGGCGGTGGCCAAAGCAACGCCTGCTATGGAAAAACGGATCAGCAAACCGTTAATTGTTTTGCTGATCTTTGTGCTCTTGGGAGGCGGTTGTTACGGCGTTTATGTTTTGCTCGACTTTATGAATATTGAGATTCCTTTTGTCAGTGATTATTTTAAACCTCAAATTTCAGACCCTGCCGGCAACCTCAAGATAGACACTTTGGATATTGATAGTGCGTTTGTTAAAAATGTCAAAGCAGGAAAGCTTTTTATGATAACCGGTAAAATTAAAAACGGGTATTCAGATGCCCGCAGTTATATCAGGGTAACCGGGAAACTCTATGCAAAAGGGAAAATTCTTGTTCAGAAAGAGACGGTTTTTTGCGGAAACTTTCTGTCAGATATTGAACTTTCTAATTTAGAGCTTCCAGCTATTAAAAAACGATTGTCAAATCGCCTTGGCGATAATAATTCGAATATTCAGGTTAAACCCGGTCAAGGGCTGCCGTTTATGATTGTATTCGGCAATCTGCCGGGCAATCTGGAAGAATTTGCTATTGAGGCGGAGGGATCCGTTCCCGGATAATCCATATCTTAAATTTGCA
>CAZBOB010000111.1:6398-12746 GCA_964492995.1 uncultured Desulfobacteraceae bacterium
TTTGCTATTGAGGCGGAGGGATCCGTTCCCGGATAATCCATATCTTAAATTTGCACCTAAAATCTGCAATTGCCTATTTGGCCGCAGCTTCAAGGCGCAAGGTGTGCAGCCGTAGTAAGCTACTGCAAACGCCCTGCAACACAGAAGATTCGGTCAAAGAGGCAATCCCGAAGGGCACAAATTTTAAAAATTTCTTTTATTTTCATACTCAGCAATATGATGCACCACGAAACATACACTCTATATGCTAACAGTATAATATAGTTATAATTACTTAGGCCTTTTAAAATTTGTGTGCAGTTTTTAGGTTGCATTAAATCGCGAAGCATTTTTATAACTTGATTAAATAAAAGTAAGGTGTTAGAGGATCCAATTCCAAAATTAAAAAGGCTGCTGTAAACTATATTAAAAAAAATCTTAAGATGTATCCTGGCGATGTAGCTCAGACGGTCAGAGCATGCGGCTCATATCCGCAGTGTCCGGGGTTCGATTCCCTGCATCGCCACCATGAATAGAAACCAGCCATAATATCAAGATGTTATGGCTTTTTCATTTTTGCAGGGTGCGGATAGGGTGCGGACAGGTGCATATCCATCTGTGCTTAGGGGGACGATATCACACGAATTTAAGGGACATAATAGCAAATTTTTCAGTCCGGGCTATATAATATAGAATGTCAGACATATTCCAGGTTTTTGAAGTGGATGATATTTTCACCTTCTGGTTGGCTATCTCAGAAATCACCCGTCAACGTTTCATTAGATTTTGGTGGTTTAAATCAAATTATATTTCTATACGACGGCGAAGCCTCCTAATAGGCATAGTGAGATCCCAGATCTCTTTAAGCTTGTTCACTAATTGTTCCTGACGCTGCTCAACTATTTCTGGTGTCCACTTGGTTTCATTCAGAACCTGGGTCGTCAATGCAAAAGAGCTTACCCCTTTTCGTTGGAAATATTCAGTCTTTTTTCTCTCAAATTCATAGTTCTGCGCCTGGCTGTTCTTTCGCCTCGATAACAGGACTAGGTTTCCCAATCGATGAAGATTCTCTTCCCGCTCATCCTCATCTTGCCACCATTTCAGCCATTTACTGTCTTTGGGTGGTAATTGCGGCAGGACGTGTTCTACAGAAATGACGGGAAAATCATACCTGGCTTCTCCTTCTGACAGAGCTTCATCAAGCCTGAGAAGGACCGGCAGCCTTATCTTCACAATATTATAGATGTCACCTTCAAGAGTCAAGATTATCTGCCTTTGCTCATCCGAGGTAAGCTGAAGAGGTGAATCATCACCAAAAAGATCATCTCTATTCTCAATCGCTTCGATTAATCTTCCATAGCGTTCAATGCGATAATTGATATCAGCCCTGAAAATCATCATGCCTGCGGCAAGTCTTTCCAGTTTCTTAAAAAACTTCAACAGTGACTTTGTATTATTTCTATTGCGAGCCAGATATAGGATCGCCGGTGGCTGCCAATTAAAATTGTCAATCCTCTTCAGGTACCTTAGGTACTTGTTTATCATGTCCACTCTTGAAGTTCCTTCAAAGCCTGCTGTAAGGATCTGGTCAAAAGACTCACCCATTGGGCGTAATACATCATCAATGAATCTTTTGGGCCTCTCTGTGGGATTGACAAATGTCCTGAACTCCTGAAGGACAGTGCTCCGCAGCTTCTTCTTGGCATAAATCATCCTGATGTGAGCGAACAAGTCCGAAAAGGCATCACGGCCAAGCTGTTCCTCAATGTCTTCCCATTCCTCTGTATATTCCGCTTCGTCCCTTTCTCCGATTTTTCCAACTATCTCTGCTTTAAGTATGTCTGTCAGGGATAATTCAAGGCCCCTGTCATTGAGCACTGAGAATATCCTGTATGCAGAGTCAAGGTCAGGAGTGGAAACAACAACCAGATAGCATTGCATCGCTACATAACTGGCCAGGAAAACACACTGCTCTTCAGTTAGATCTCTCAGTTTGGAAAGAAAAAGAAGAGCGTTTTCGCGCATATTTTTGCAACTGTCTGACAAGATTTCATTTAACCCCTCCAGTTCGTCAATGCCACCTTCATTCTGAATGTATTTACGGAAGAAGTCCTTATCCCGTTGCCTGACCGTTAGGCGGTAGCGACTGGGGGTACGTCTTATTCGACTCTTTTTTTCATAAAGCATCTTTGTTATGTCACTGGCGTCCTCCTCGCCCACAAGGGAGCGAATTGCCGACAACAATATGATCAAAGTTACCAACCTTTGTTGCCCATCAACTATCTGTGAATCCGGTGTGCCACCTTTAATGAGGACAACGCTTCCAAGAAAATATGGGTTGAGCTCTTCAATGGGCCTAATCCCGTTTTCTATAGCAATAAGCAGATCATCAAACAATTCACTTGCCTCCTCAGTGGTCCATGCATAAGGACGCTGATAATTTGGAATAGTAAACACATAATCATCACTGAAAACCTTTTCCATTGGCCTTTCTATTCCACTAATGGCAGCCGGACTCATAATGACCTCCTCTCATTATAGGTCAGAATTGATAAAACCCATAAATTTTCCTTAAGCCTTTGTACGTATTGGTAGTTTTAGCACAATCAGGTTGAATATCCAAAGGTTTTTGAGGTGGATGATGTTTCCACTGCTGATAGATATCTCAGGGATCATCAGGGTGAAAAAAACTATCCGTTCATCCTGATTCCTCTCGGTTAGGCATACAGAGTATCGATCCATTTCAAGGCTTCTACATCGCTGATCTTCCCAAGATATCACTCAGTCGTTGTGATACTTACATAATGAGCCTCCTTTTGTTTGTGGGTGAATAAAAAACACGAAATTGCGTTGAAAGAAATTATATGATACTTGAAATTATGTATCAAATATTACATAAATTCCTATGATTATCTATCACAAGATACAGCGAATGGAGATGAAAAATGAAAAAGCCTGTTTATAAAAACTTATTTAAACCTTCGAAACTGGATGGTCTTAGGTTGAAAAATCGTATTACAATGGCACCTTTATATCTGGGCTATGCAGCTATGGGGGGAAAGATATCACCTCTATTGCTTCATTACTACAAAGAGATGGCCAAAAGCGGAGCAGCGATGATCATGGTTGAAAATGCGAGTATTACACCAAATGGTAGCGGATCGCCACGGACTATTAGGTGTGATCACAATCGATACTTAAGCGGCCTTGAGAAACTTGCCCGTACGATAAAGGGAGAAAAGAGCCTTGCCGGTCTTCAAATTAACCATGCCGGACGATTCGCCAATGCCTCAGATCCAGTGGCACCATCAGCAGTTCCAACATTTGAAAGAATACCTCGGGCGCTTACAAAAAAGGAAATTACAACGATTCAGAAGCAGTTTGCAAATGCTGCCTTAAGAGTTAAAAAGGCCGGTTTTGATCTGGTTGAGCTTCATGGGGGAACCGGCTACCTTCTCTCTCAATTTGTATCACCAAGAACCAATAAACGGACCGACACATATGGCGGATCAATAGAAAGCCGGATTAAATTTCCTTTGGAATGTTTAAAACGTGTTAAAGATGTTGTAGGAGATTTTCCAGTTGGGTATCGGTTTTTGGCTGATGAATGGCTGCCAGATGGGCTTCACATAAAGGAATCTGCTGTTTTAGCTAAAAGCTTGGAGAAGGAGGGCATAGCCTATATATCAACAATGGGTGGAACGTATGAATCATTTTTTTTGCCGAAAGTCATTAAGAAATCCAAAAAACCAGGCTACATGGTTTCTTTAGCTGCCGCCATTAAAAAGAAAGTAACAGTTCCAGTCATTGCCGCAGGACGAATATCAACCCCTGAACGGGCCGAGTCCATTCTAACGAACAAAAAAGCAGATCTAATAGGATTGGCTCGTATGTTGTGGGTTGATCCCGAATGGCCGAAGAAGGCCTGGAAAGGAAATGACCGATCAATTCTGAAATGCAGTCCCAAATGCGACGCCTGTTTGCAACTGGTAATGCAGGGTAAACCCGCCTATTGTCCAAAATGGAGTAAAGAAAAACGCGCTGTGTATCGTAAGTTGTTTCAATAGGAATATAATGTGGAGATTCATGCCTTTTCGGAACCTCCAATGAGGTAAGTGCTATCGTTTAAAAATTCATAATTGGTCGAAACTAATAAATAGTGCCCGAACGAAACCTAGGATTTTTCGTTAAGGCACTAACTGTATTATGTGCCGGTGTTCATTTGACTGCCACGCACTGCCGGAACTTTTGAGACCTTTGCAAACGCCCCCACAGGGACATTACCATGAAAAATTCAAGCCCGCATCACAACGTGCAAGGAGGATTAATTGGATCATTCAAAACCGGTTCTGATTACCGGAGCCACCGGCTACGTCGGCGCGCGCCTGATCTCGCGATTGCTGATGACCGGATATCGCGTAAGGGCTATGGGAAGATCCCTGGCCAAAATGAAGTCACGGTCCTGGGGGAATCATCCCATGATCGAGTTGGCGGAAGGAGATGTTCTGGATCTGCCGTCCCTTAAGCGAGCGGCCAGGGGCTGCGGGGCAGCGTTTTATCTGGTGCATTCTATGATTGCCCAGAAGAAGGGATTCGCGGATGCCGACCGCACGTCGGCCCGAAATATGGTAGCGGCAGCAGCGGCCCAAGACCTGGAAAGAATCATTTATTTAGGGGGGCTCGGTGATGTTAACCACCCCGACATGAGCGAACATCTGCGCTCGCGCCACGAAGTCGGCAATATTCTCCAGTCCGGCCCGGTACCCGCTACCGTGCTTCGGGCCGCCATGATCCTGGGATCCGGCAGCGCTTCTTTTGAAATGCTGCGCTATTTGGTCGAACGCCTGCCGGTGATGTTAACGCCCCGTTGGGTTCACACCCTCTGCCAGCCCATTTCGATTAGCAGTGTACTGCATTATCTCCAAGGGTGTCTCGAACACGATGAAACCACCGGCCAATCCTTTGACATCGGCGATCTGGATGTATTGACCTATAAAGAAATTATCAATAGCTACGCTCAAGAGGCCGGCTTGCGCAAACGCTTGATTATCCCGGTCCCCCTGCTGACCCCCAAACTAAGCTCTTATTGGATCCATTTGATTACGCCGGTTCCGGCCTCCATTGCCAGGCCCTTGGCCCAGGGTTTGAGTATTCCGGTTATTTGCAAGGACAATCGCATACGGTCCATCATCCCGCATACGCCGTTAAGCTGCCGTGAAGCCATTCGAATCGCTTTGGAACATATTAAAAACCAGCAAGTGGAAACCTGTTGGACCGATGCCGGATGCCTGCTTCCTCCGGAATGGGCCTATTGCGGTGATGCGCAGTACACCGGTGGAACCGTTTTGGAATGCGGCTATCGAATCCGAATAAAAGGGACGCCCCGAGAGATCTGGACGCCCATCCAAAACATCGGCGGAGAAACCGGTTGGTATTTCGGTAAAGCGCTGTGGAAACTTCGCGGAGATTTGGACAGACTGATCGGCGGCTTCGGTCTGCGCCGGGGGAGACGGCATCCCACTGAGTTGCGGGTCGGAGATGCCATTGATTTTTGGCGTGTTTTGGAAGTAGAGCATGAACGGCGGTTGGTTTTATTTGCTGAAATGAAAGTTCCGGGGGAGGCATTGCTTGAATTTCGAATAACACCCCAAGCTGACGGCTCTAGCGAACTCGAGCTACTTTCCCGCTTTTTGCCCCAAGGATTTGGGGGCTTACTCTACTGGTATGCCTTTTATCCGTTTCATGAGTGGATTTTTGGCGGCATGCTTCGAGCCCTTGCCAGAGCCACCGGCAAGTCCATGGTTCGCGGTCCCGAAAGATTTACGCCCAAATTGCCGGATAGTTGCGAACTCCCGCAGCAAAAAACGTGACTCAAACAAGCAATTAAAACCCAATATCCATTCAGAGCACAGATTCCATTTTCATTACTCTTTTGAGCTAATATTTTCGCTTTCAGATCTTTTTAGGGGAAACCGGTCGAATCATAACTGGTTATATCAATCGCACAGCAAATACGAACGGGACTCCTCGTATAATGGGTGGAAAAGAATTAAAGAAATGGTTCCAAACTAATTTCAATATTGATGATGTCGTCTATGTTAAGATCTTGTTCCCGGTATCATTAGAATTATTATTTTAGATGGTTAGGCTGATGTCAGACATATCACAGGTTTTCGAGGAGGATGATATTTCCATCTTTTGGATGCTATCACAATTCTTAAAGGTAACCTCCGGACGGTTTCATAATCGGCCAGTATTAGCAAAATATCATCGCAAGATCCGCTCTTCAGGATTTAGGACCGGCATCTTTGAGTTTGCAGTAATCCATATGGGCACACACGTGGTCGGCAAATCCAACGCCAGCTTCTT
>CAZBOB010000112.1:0-12435 GCA_964492995.1 uncultured Desulfobacteraceae bacterium
TGATCAAAATCGTCAAAAATGTAAATAATATCTGAGATGAATATAGAAGCGTGCCTTACGTAGTTCGCATAACAAAGCGGGGCCAATTCGCCTCAAAGGTTACGCGTGGCAAGCCACCTTGAAAATAAATTAAAGAGATACCACAACAAATACAATCATTTAGAAGCGTGAAATCATGTACTTCGTTTATCTGCTTCGCAGCATTCCTTATCCCGATCAAACGTACATCGGCTATACCACAGACCTCAACACCCGCTTAACATCCCATAATCACGGGAAATCCAAGCATACAGCAAAATATTAACCTTGGAAATTAGTTCCTGAATTTTGTATGAAAATTAATGAGAGTTTTTAAACGACTTAGTTGAAGCGGGTTTAAACAAAATCATAGAATCATACTTTTACCCAAATGGTAAATCGAATGATGATCTTTTTTATTCATTAATTTTCACCCAAAGGGCGAGTCGGGGGCTTCCATCTCCCCGCTTTAAGCGGGATCTTCGAGCTGCGCTTGTCCGCCTCTGGCGGATTATTAAGGGTTCGTAATAGTTCACTATGACTTCGCCCTTAAGTGCCTTGCATATGAAAGCCTTCGACTCGTGCAAAATTCATGTATTCACTTACACCGCTTTCAGCGAACAATCAAAAGCTCTTTCATTTGAGAAATATCTAAAATCTCATTCCGGAAAAGCCTTTGCTCGTAAACGGTTGTGGTAATTCCGTTCATTTATTTGCTATCAATATCAGTAGTAATGACCAAACCAATACTTGAAGATCCCAAGAAAAGCCTTCATTCTTTCCGGCATTTGGTGACTGATCGTCTCTATAAAGCTATGGTGATGGGATCCATGATTGAAGAGCTGGCCGGAAGGGATGTATTCGAACGGTTACCAGTACAGTCAGTTTTGCCATCTGTATCGTCAATGGGCCGGTCGTATCGATCCGGTCATCCGCCAAGAACACCGTGCCGGCGAAAAGATGTTTGTTGATTATGCCGCTCAGACGGCATATATCTATGATTTGCCGACAAACCATATCCCAATAACCCCACAGAATCCTTGACATTTTTCTTTCGCTGATGTATTCATTCGAATCAATTCATATTTCGGGGAATTACAGATGAACAAATCGGATCTTATCGAGGCGCTCAAAACGGAAGCAGGGATCACAAAAAACGAGGCTACAGTGGTTGTGAACCTGTTTTTCGATGAAATGGCAGACGCTTTGGCCAACGGTGACAGAGCGGAAATCCGGGGCCTGTGTTCATTTTACGTCAAACAGTACAAGGCATACACCGGGAAGAACCCAAAAACCGGAGAACATGTTAAAGTTAAGGAAAAGAGACTTCCGTTTTTTAAATGTGGGAAGAAATTGAAAGAGAGGGTGGATAAATACGGGGATTAATTTCTGATAAAAACTTTTTTCCGACAATCGTATCACAAGGCATTGGAACCATAAGATAAGATATTTGCTGCTTTTGCAGGTATCACATAGTCCTATTCAACCGCCCTAAACCTCTTGCAATCATGTGCCAAGGCATTGACCATATAAATAAATGGCGAATCCCCAGCCATATCAGGGTTTAAGTTGACATTAAACAAATCAGCCATTTCAACGAAATTAAGATACATCTTGCAAAAATCCATATTTTCGCAGTTGACACATTTTTTTTCACCCATTTTTCACCTTCCTTTCAAATTGCGGCTTGCCGGTTGGGCACCTTTGACTCCATCAATAATCTCCTTGGAATTTCTGTTTTCAAGTTTTGAATAACAAACAGGAAAAGAATGATCAAGATCCAAGGTGAGATTAAATGGTCTGTTTTCTTTAGCAATATAAAAACAGTAATACCAAAATGAAGCCTTTCCCTCTCCATTCCTCCATCATACCCCAATAACAACTCCTCCACATCTTTTCCATTTTTATTTGAACATTACGGGATTGGATTCAAGGTTCTCCGTCAAAAAAATGTCCTTATAATCAGCTTGACTTTTTTCAACAATATTTTATTATCTAAACAATCAATAAAGGCCCGTCCTTAATTGGCGGGCCAGTTTCGTTCTGAAGGAAATATCCATTTGTCAAAGTGGCAACCTGCAGTTTGGAACTATGAGAATTTTTTGAAAGGAGGGTGTCACTATGGCTAATGGAATTGTAAAATGGTTTAATAGCGGCAAAGGCTATGGATTCATTGAGCAGGAAGATGGTCCGGATGTATTCGTTCATCATTCAGGAATCAATTCCACCGGTTTCAAGTCTCTTGATGAAGGCGATCGAGTAACCTTTGATATAGAGCAGGGTCCAAAAGGTCCGGCTGCTGTAAATGTCACTGTGGTTTAGCTTCCAGTTTTAATCAGAAAAAGGGCATTCCCCAAAATATGAGGGACTGCCCTTATTTTTTAGCAAGAAAATTTTTACATGTTTTATGAAGCAATGTTTATCCATCGAAAAGTTGGTATAGATTAAAACACGAAAGAAGGTAAAAAAAATGCAGAACGTGAAATGGGAAGTTAAAGACAATAAACTAATTATTGAGATAGATTTGACATTGGAGTTCGGAGGCTCGAAATCTGGCAAAACGATTACCATTGCCAGTACGCGGGGAAACCAAAAGATTGAGGGTACCAATGCTATCATCGGTTTGAACGTCTACAAATATCCAGAAAGCGGATAACATCCACAATTCATCAAGCAAATTTAAAAATAGTGGATTGATCTCCCATCATACCCTATCCAGCATTCCCCAATCACAATATCCCAATCCTTTTTTTTGCCGATTTCGAAACTTTGTAACAAGTCATATGGATTTGATTTTTTAACGTTAATAAGTTATGGTCACAATGTTTCGATTATGTTAAGAAATTTTCGAATGCAATAGTCTAAACGGAAGCGAGGTTGCAGACAGGTAAAAACCAGTGAACAAAGCTTTCCTGATATGACACGGAGCAGTACGACAAATAACAATCAGATCCAAAACTCGTTGACAACATTGCTGAGTGAGGCAGCGAAATCTCTTGCGAGTTATCTTGAAAGAATTTTACCATCACTCTTCAACGATTGGTGGAACGAAGCTGTTGTAGGCAAACTTTCCTTCCAACAACGGCGGCGAGTCGATCAACGAGGGATTGACTCCCTATCATTGTTGGATCTTGCTGCCTTACTTCGAGTGTTGGATCAGAATTGGTATCAGATCTCAATGAAGATGAATCTGTCCTCGGAAGCCCGACATTTTGTCAAGGAAATGCAGACAGTTCGGAACCGATGGGCACACACAGGCACAGAAGGGTTTCCGCTTGAGGATTTATACCGGGACTTGGACACCCTGCAGCGATTCGCCGCTGTAATCGAGGCTGATGAAACTCTCATTCAAGAGATTCGTGCTACAAAAACGTCCTTGTTTACTTGGGAAAGGGGGGCCATTTCTCAAATTCAGACAAAAGAGGAACAGCCAACGTTAGCTCAAGAAACGGTTGCCTCCGAGTTTGAGCCGGGGCAGATTGTTTCGCTGAAGTCGCATTCTGCAATCCGTGGAGCAGTTGTATCGATTATACCGGGCAAACCGGAAAACAGGTACAAAGTATTCGTTGATGGCGAGGCACAAACATTCTATGCCTCTCAAATCCAAGCTGAAGATTTGGATGACAAAGACTACCTCTTTTTACCTTGTAAAGAGTTTCATTCTTATCTCACCGCTCTCCAAATACAACATCCAGGATTATCAACGCTTTATTCACTTAATGCTGCTCGTATTGATTTTATTCCATATCAATTTAGGCCGGTGTTGAAATTCATAAGATCCGACCGTCCGCGCTTGCTCATAGCTGACGGCGTTGGCGTAGGTAAAACCATCGAGGCGGGACTAATTCTTCGCGAACTACAGGCTAGGCGTGACATCCGTTCCATCCTTATTATTTGCCCTCGTCCATTGGTTATCGAACGTAAGTGGGAAATTGAAATGAAGCGTTTTGAAGAGCGCTTTCTTCACCTTGACGGTCGTACATTGCGTTTTTGCATTAACGAAATGGATCTGGAAGGTGTCTGGCCGGAACAGTACCACAAGGTTATCATTCCATATTCCTTGTTCGATGAAGCTCTTCTTTACGGAACAGAACCTGGCTCCAAACGAAAGTCTAAGAAGGGGCTCTTAAATCTTGACCCACCACCCCGTTTCGATCTGGTTATTGTTGATGAAGCGCATCATATCCGTAATACAGAGACTTATAAACATAAGGCAGTACGTTTCTTTTGCGATAATGCAGAGGCGGTGGTTTTCCTAACAGCTACACCGATTCAACTTGGAAGTAACGATCTTTTTGTATTACTGAATGTACTCCGACCAGATCTGATAATTGATCACGAAAGTTTTGTGCATATGGCTGAGCCAAATCCCTTCATAAACCGTGCGGTAGCCATAACACGCGCACAAGAAACGGGATGGTCCATACAAGCAGTGGGAGCGCTCGAACAGGCCGCTATTACATCGTGGGGGCGATCCATTCTCCGACACAACCCGGAATTCAATCGAATACTCAATCAACTTTCACAATACGATATCGAATTAGAAGAGCGTGTGCAGCTTATTACTGATCTCGAAGCCCTGCACACTTTCGCAGGAATAATTAACCGAACTCGCAGACGTGATATTGGCGAATTTACGATAAGAAAGCCCGAAACTGTTACCGTTCAATTCACTACGGCACAGAAAAAACTACATGATGACTTACTTCAGGTTCAAGCAGAAATTTTTAGCCGAATTCATGGAGACATCAATGTCAAGTTCATGATGACAACGATACGACGGCAGGCAGCAAGCTGTTTATACGGACTCGTTCCCTTCCTTCAGGACATTCTTAACCGCCATATCGATGAATTATCATGGGAAGAGGCTGACAATATTCAAGAGGCTCCTTTTGAAAATTCGGTTGAAGCCATAGAATCAAGCATCCGAAACATCCTGGAACAAGCACAGGCGCTTGATCCCTATGATCCGAAACTTGATGCTCTCAAGAAAATCCTGAAAAATAAGCAGGAGTTGCCAAACAACAAGGTAATGCTCTTCAGCAGTTTTCGGCATACACTCCATTACCTTTACCAGAAAATTAAGACAGATGGTTTCCGCGTTGGGCTGGTCCATGGCGGGACACCTGATGAAGAACGCATCGAATTTCGTAATCGTTTCGAATTGAATCGTGAACAGAACAATGCATTAGATATTTTACTGTTTTCCGAAATCGGCTGTGAAGGATTGGACTATCAGTTTTGCGATTGCATTGTGAATTATGACTTACCATGGAATCCAATGAGGGTTGAGCAACGGATTGGTCGTATTGATCGTAACGGACAGAAAAGTGAGAGTGTTGCTATTTTCAACCTGATTACCCCTGGGACCGTTGATGCGGACATCTATGAACGCTGTTTGCTGCGCATAGGGGTTTTTAACAGAGCCCTCGGTGGAAGTGAAGAAATACTCGGTGAGATCAGTAGGGAAATCCTTAATATTGTGGAGAATTTTTCATTAAGTGATGAAGAACGAAACGAAAAGCTTCAGCAATTGGCGGATAATCAGATCCGTTTGATTCAGGAACAGGAAGAACTCGAACAAAAACAGGTTGAGCTATTCGGTATTCATTTACCAGAAAATCGGTTGAAAAAGGAAATTGATGAGGTGTCAAGTTTCTGGCTTTCTCCTACATCGATTCTCAACCTCATAACGCTTTATCTAAATAAAGTCTGCGGCAAGGATCAGGAGTATATTCTTGGCGAAAAACCGCTTAAAACATTACGTCTTTCTCAAGAAGCTCGTAACCGCCTGTTAAATGATTTCCAAAAATTGCCCAGACAAAACACACCCTCATATAGAGCGTGGGAAAACTGGTTAAAGGGTGGCAATCCTCACATGTATATAACCTTGGAAGCCATATGTGCCTCTCAACATCCTGAAGCAGCGTTCATCATGCCTTTGCATCCACTTGTGAGACAAGCGGCTAGAGCATTCGACATCAGAAAACGAGTAGTCACAGCCTTAAAGGTAAAAGAAGGAGCAATCCCTGATGGGAAATATCAGTATGTCATATATCAATGGCAATTTTACGGTATTAGAGAAGACTTAGTGTTGTGTCCGGTTGCTTCTTCGGAGCTAGTCACATCTAATCTGAACAAACTTCTTGAGAAAGCTGAAGAAGATCCAACAAGAAAAGAAAATGTGACTGATCTTTCAGCATGGGACAGCCTGGATGCTCACCATTATAAACTCTGGTCGGATGCACGTGATCGGCACCAACGTCGAACTCATGAATTGGCCCGGTATCGCCGTGAAAGTCTGGCAACTAGTCATCGAGCGCGAATATCACTTCTTGAGGAGCAGCTCAATCAGGCGAGCGATGATAAAATCAAGCGGATGCGCCAATCTCAAATCGCATCGGCTGAAGCTGATTACGCACGTCGCATTCAGGATTTGGATATTGCGATGGAAAGGGCTGAAATTACTGCCCGACCGGTAGCCTATGGCGTAATCCATGTTGATGGAGGAAATACAGATGCCTAGTGATTATGAGAAAATAAGAAATGATAACATTCGACGACGGGGAGAAGAATTTGATGATATAGGTAGATTGATATCGGAGCAGCTCTATGGAGATCGCTCTCACTTTGTTTACGAGCTGCTTCAAAATGCAGAAGATGCATTGGAAAGGAGATTCCGCCAGGACCCTTTGAGCAGATTGCCGGTTAGTGTACAATTCAGGCTCTATGAAAACCGACTAGAGTTCAGACATTTCGGCCAACTTTTTGATGAAGAGGATGTACGGGCTATTTCAGATGTCTTGAAGGGTACAAAAGGAGAGGATAAAGCTCAAATCGGTAAGTTCGGCATTGGTTTCAAATCAGTATACGCATTTACTTCGACCCCTGAAATTCATTCTGGTGAGGAACATTTCATAATCGAGCGATATATACGTCCAAGAATAGCTGATCAAATCCCCAAGGTTAAAGATAAAGAAACACTTTTTGTTTTTCCTTTTAACCATGAAAAGGTTTCACCAGATGAGGCGTATAATCTCATTGCAAAGAAATTAAAGTTAATCGGCTCAAGGGTTTTACTGTTTCTTAAACAAATAAATGAAATCAAGTGGTACATAGAAGGAAAGGAAAGCGGTCATTACTTGAGGGAACAAAAAACACATGGTGGGGGAAAACATGTAACAGTTATTGGTCAAACTATAGGCAAGGAAGAGGAAGAGGAAGACTGGCTAGTGTTCGAGCACCCTGTCACAGTGGAAAATACAAAAGATGCAGTTTCAGTTGAAGTGGCTTTCAGACTTGAATTCGATGCTAAGACCCAAGAGAAAAAAATTGTAAAAGTCACGCATTCACCTTTAGTTGCTTATTTTTCAACTGATATAGAAACACGTTTAGGGTTCATTATTCAAGGTCCATATTGCACGACACCATCTCGGGACAACATTCCAAAAGATAATGTATGGAATAAAAAACTCGTCAATGAAACAGCCTCTTTGATTATAGATAGCCTTGAAAAACTAAAAAACATGGGATTGCTTACAGTTAGCGTTCTCGAAGCTCTCCCGATTAGAAAAGACGATTTTCCGATATGGGGGATGTTCCGACCAATTGTAGATTCTGTTCGTCATGCTCTCATGGAACGAGATCTTTTGCCTACAGACGATGGTACGTTTGCTCCTGCAAAAAGTGTCAAGCTGTCTAGAGGGGCCGAACTTAGAAAGCTTCTTACTCCAGATAGACTTAAGGAGCTTCTATCTTATTCAAAAGAATTAAAATGGCTTTCAGGTGAGATTACAAGAGAACGGACGCCTGACCTTAGATCCTATTTAATGAATGAACTTTATGTTGAGGAAATTACAGGAGACGTATTTGTAAAAAAACTATCAACTTCTTTCTTAGAAAATCAGTCAGATGAATGGATAATATCGTTTTATACATATCTTCTCACTAGGGAAGCGCTTTGGAAAAAAGCTGAATACAATTGGGAATCCCCAGGAGTCTTGAGAAATAAACCTATTATCCGATTGAATAATGGGATTCATGTTGACCCTTTTCGAAAAGATGGTTCACCGAATGCTTTCTTTCCGATAGAGGAAGAAAATGATTTTCAAATAGTAAAAATTGAAATCGCTAACAACAAAAGTGCTTACGAATTTTTGAAAAAATTAGGTATTCCTGAGCATGACTTGGTTGATGAGGTTTTGGAAAAAGTTCTTCCCAAATACAATTATGAAAATGCTGAAATAAATTTAGAAGAACATAAACGTGATATAAAAAAAATTCAGCGAGCATATCAAACAGACTCAAATGAAAAAAAAGTTAGGCTTTTGAAAAAACTAATTTGGACGCCCTTTATTTATGCTGAAAACCTAGCTCTTAATCTTAAGGCATATAAGCGTCCCGTAAAATTGTATTTCAGCAGCCAAGATCTACTAATGTATTTTGAGGGTAATGAAGATATATGGTTTGTAAGTTCTGAATATGATGATAAATTTAAAAGTATTATTAAACCGTTAGGAGTTTCTGAATCTATCCGAGTGAAACGCATAAAAGAAAACTACCAAGGCTATGTGGTGATTAAGTCCTTTCACGGCTACCACGAGCGTGGATGTAATGGCTTCGATCTATTAATTAAAATTGATGGGCTTGAATACGCTATCAAACACCCTACGAAGGAAAGAAGTCTTTTTATCTGGAATAATTTTGCCATACCCTATTTAAATTGCATAAGTGGGGTTGTCGAATCATCAAGCAGGAAAACATTTGAATATAGTACAAAGGAAACAGAAACATCTTCTTTTGGTAATTTCTTAATTAGTTCTGCTTGGTTGCCGGACTTCGATGAAAAATTCCGCATGCCATGCGAACTCAGCCTTGATGAGCTGCCTGAATCATTCATCCGTAATGAAAAACTGGCAGATCAACTTGGCATGAAAAAGGATGCTATCGCTAAACTTGCTAAACAAGCTGGTGTTCGGGTCGAAACACTTGAAAAAGCTAAGTTGCTTGAACAAAACCCGGATATTTTGGAACTGGTTAATAAAGCTTTGGCAGAAAAGGGAGAAAAAAAGGAGAAGCCAGCATTTGCGAATAGAGCCGTATCGAATCCAGAGCGTCGGGAAGAGCGGCTTTCGAAACAAATGGATGATGCACCGGTGAAGGAATACCATCAACGAGATAGGAGTGTTCGAACGACAAGGGGAACCATCGATCCTGTTGTGTGGCTGAGAAACCAGTATACGAACGAAGAGGATCAGTTGATTTGCCAGATCTGCAAGGAGGAGATGCCTTTCAAAAAACTAAATGGTGAATATTATTTTGAGTGTGTTGAACTTTTTGACTCGAAAATATTACCCAAGGAACATGAAGCGCAGTTCCTCGCCCTTTGTCCACTTTGTGAATCAATGTACAAAGAGTTCATAAAAAAAGATAAAGACGTTATGGAAAATCTCAAACTTGCGCTTATAAGTTCTGATAATCCGGAAATCCCTATTCAGTTAGGTGAACTATCAGCTACTATGCGTTTTGTAGACACACACCTTTATGACCTTAAATTTATCCTTCGTGAATTTGGCAGATAACGGAATTTGAAGGGGAACCGCCCGTTTCTTATAGGTTACTTCCTGATAAAACAGGAGGGATTTTATGGCTCAAAATGAAGAGGATATAGCAGCTATACTTGTTTCCAAAGGTGAAGTGATATTTCAGGCACCCCCAAGCATTAAGAAATTCACGGGAAACGAAGCGGCAAACGAATTGCTAAATGATATTAAAAACTACCCCCACGCATTTGTCCTTGCTTGTGTCATGGACAAGCAAATTAAAGCAGAGCTT
This sequence comes from uncultured Desulfobacteraceae bacterium, assembly GCA_964492995.1. GTDB lineage: Bacteria > Desulfobacterota > Desulfobacteria > Desulfobacterales > UBA11574 > S5133MH16. Next base: position 9,853 of record CAZBOB010000112.1, read on the forward strand.
GCCTGGTTAATCCCATACCGTGTTTCTACCAAATTGGGCGGTTTCGAATTTTCTATTCTTAAAGAATTATCCGAGGACAATGTGAAGAATTTAATGACAAAGCCTGAACCGCTTCATCGTTTTCCTGATAAAATGAGTTCGGAATTTTACAGAGCTGTCAAGAGAATCAGCATCGAATTTAATGGTGATTCTTCGGCAATTTGGTCTGACAAACCTTCAAGTGCAAAGGTTGTTTATGAATTCCTTCAATTTAATGGTGTTGGACCAAAGATTGCTACGATGGCAACAAATATATTGGCAAGAGAGCTGAAAGTCCCCTTCAGTGATTACTATTCTATTGACATATCAGCCGACATTCATGTTCGTAGGGTACTTCACCGCCTTGGCCTAATAGAAAAGGGAGCTTCGGTGGAACAGATTGTCTATAAAGCAAGAGCATTGAATCCTGAATTTCCCGGACTTATTGATCTGCCCTTATGGGAAATTGGGCGGAATTGGTGTAGACCAAAAAAAGTCCTGTGTAACAATTGCTATTTAAAGGATATCTGTTCAAAGACTGATGTCTGAAGATAACATCGGGCTGGACAAGGATGCGCGGAAAAAGCGCCACTTGTTCCTCTCTCTACTTGTTGGTATCGGTTGTGGGTGGCGTTATCCAGGATTATAATATGGGACAGACACGGACTGGGAAACTAACTGAGCAACGAGTAAGAGAAAGATTGGAATCTTTGGGTCTTGAAGTACATAAACCGATCCCAGATCGTGGAGTTGATCTTATAGTTCATTTTCCCGGAAAATCCGGCAACATTGCAAAAATACAAGTTAAGGGAAGAAATCCCCAAAAAGATCCTAATCTCCGGTGGTTCCAAATCAGGGTAGCCCCTACTGAATTGGTAAAGGCTCGCTATAGAGGAATATCCCCAGCTCAATCTTGGATGGAAAAAGTGGATAAGGTAGATTTCTTTATACTGGATGCAGTAAAAGTCGATGAAATGTGGGTATTGAACAGAAATCAGGTATATGAACTCATAAAATTTAATGAGTGTAAATATGCTTCGAGACCCGATAATATATTTAACTATGATCTCCCCTTAAAACAAAAAGAATTGAATCTTAAATTATCAGTGGAGGACTTAGAGGTATGACGTATAAGAGGATTGCGAAAAAGTGCAGAGCACTTCCGGCCAAGACAAAAACGTGCCAAATGGCATGGTTGTATGGCATCTGCCGCCAAACATAAAACACAACTCCAGTGGTATACGCAACACCCCCTAAAAGCAATAGCAGTAAACCGCCCATATCGACTAAGGATAGCATTGGTTTAATCGCTACCACAACAATCCAGCCCATAGCTACGTAAAACGAAACAGAAACAATAGGCCTTTTGCGAAGCATAGTCGTCTGAAATAAGATTCCTATAACAGCCAACGCCCAAATAACAATGAAAAGTGACCAACCCCAAGGACCCCGTAAGTTCACCAGAGTGAAAGGTGTATACGTTCCGGCTATTAAAAGAAAAATGGACGAGTGATCCAGAGTTCTGAGAACCCTCTTAGCCCTATCAAGATGAATGCTGTGATAAAGCGTGGAGGCTGTGTATAAAAAGACTAAAGTCGACCCATAAATACTGCATGATACAACATGCCAGACATTTCCATAGATACTTGCAAAGGCAATCAGTACGCACATTCCGATAATTGAAAGAATGAAACCTGCGCCATGTATTATGCTGTTGGCAAAATCTTCACGCAAGCTGTAACATGGTATGTTTTTATATGCATTCATACTTCTATTTAACAAATACAACTCTCGATTATCGGTTAATGGCTATTAAGCTCTCAACACAGGAAGCATAATTTCTTCAAGTCTCATTCTTTGCCTTTCAAAGATCTCTCTGTCTTTTACTCTATCAAACTTGATCATTTTTCCAAAACGAAGCAACACCTTGGAAAAAAATCACTAGGCTACCGCGCGCATACAGTTAAGCAACTCGCTGACTACAACGGTTGCTATGCCGGAATTGATATCGGACATGGCGTAGGGAATGACCAACTCGTTGTTATGAATTATCGCACCGCAGGAATAAACAACATTGGGAACATATCCCTCGCGCTCTTTCTCATGCGGGGCAAGCAACGGCTCATCCAGGCGGGCGATGATTTTTGTTGGATTTTCAAGATCAAGCAGCATGGCGCCGATGCAATACTGACGCATGGGCCCGACACCGTGGGTGAGCACGATCCAGCCTTGATCGGTTTCCAGGGGTGAGCCGCAGTTGCCGATCTGAATAAATTCCCAGGGACGTGTGGGCTCCTGGATGATTTGGGACTCCTGCCAGAAATGGATATTGTCTGAGAACATGATATGATTGTTTTCACCGTCCTGGCGCGATAGCATGACGTAGCTGCCGTCAATTTTGCGCGGGAAAAGAGCCATGCCCTTGTTTTTTACTGCTTTGCCGTTGAGCGTAATAACTTTAAATTTGATAAAATCCTTTGTTTCAATCAGCTGCGGGAGGATTGTAAAAACGTTATAAGCCGTATAGGTCGCATAATAGGTCACTTCGCCGTTGTCATCAAAAAA
>CAZBOB010000113.1:0-12088 GCA_964492995.1 uncultured Desulfobacteraceae bacterium
TTATGAGTTTGTATGATGTAGTCGCTGATTATTCATGGAGCTATTGAATCGAAAATACTTCCGACCCCTCAGTTACTTATTTGTAAATTTTGTGCCTGGTTTGTGGCAATTTTTTTCGGCTTGTCCAATGTTAGGGGGTATGGTTATGAATTAATAGCTTGAATCTTTATCATAGTTTGGTAATAATTTAAACATAACATATAAAAAAAGAGGAGAATGCCTTATGTTTTTATCCCTTATCCAAAAACGTAGAAGTATACGTAAATACTTGGAAAAGCCCGTAGAGACCGAAAAAATTGATCAGCTCATTGAGGCAGCGCTGCGTTCCCCTTCATCAAGAGGGTTTAACCCCTGGGAGTTTATCGTTGTTACGGATAAAGATTTACTCGAAAAACTTTCAAAGGCAAAGCCCCACGGTGCATCATTTTTAAAAAATGCTCCTTTAGGAATCGTTGTCTGTGCAGATCCTGAAAAATGCGATGTGTGGGTTGAGGATGCTTCCATTGCTTCTATCTTTATCCACCTGACGGCAGAGTCGATGGGACTCGGAAGCTGCTGGATCCAGATTAGAAAAAGAATGCATGATCAGACGAAAACCTCACATGCGTATATCCGCGATCTTTTAAATATTCCGGAAAATTTAAATGTAGAATCGATTGTCGCCATCGGATACCCCGCTGAAAAAAAACCATCTCACCACAAGGAAGAACTGCAATATAAAAAAGTTCATTATGGTTTGTACGGCAATTGATTTATTGACATAAAACCTAAGATATGATTAATGCATTTTTTTCCGAGGTATTTAAATTACGAGGTCTGTATTAACGAATATTTGTAACCATGCCCCAAGCAGTCGTTGCCAACAATAAAAAAAAGGAGGAAAAATGGAAAAAATATTAATTATCGGATGTAAAAATACGATGGATGATGTTTGTATCGCATGTTCCCGATGTATGGTTGCTTTTAACAAAAGAGACGGTGAATTTAGTCGATATAAAGATAAAGATGCTGAACTTATAGGTATTTTAAATTGTGGAGGATGCCCTGGAGTCAGTGTAGTTACAAGACTTGCTCAAATGGCATGTTGGAATGCACAAAATGGCGAAAAAGCAACGAAAATTCACATAGCAGCCTGCATACTTGATCATTGTCCTGAAAAAGAGACAATAATCAATAAAATTAAGGCTAAAACAGCTATAGAAGTAATTGAAGGAGCTCATGATTACAAACCAGAAGGTTTATTTGCATAACAGAAGTATATCGCAGCCGCATTAATTAAGGCAGTATAACGATCTTAAGTTTTCAAGAGAAAATGATGAAAAACAGAACGGTTAAGATGGGGCGGAATGATCCTTGCCCTTGCGGAAGCGGGCTGAAATATAAAAAATGCTGTCTCGGCAAATCAAGGTCGGACCCTGATAACCTCAAGGCCTCCTATGCTAAAAAATATAGAATTCGACTCAAACAGGCAGCGGATATCCAAGGCATCAGGAAGGCCGGTCGTCTTGTTTTAGACACGCTAGACCTGGTAGAGTCTGAAATAAGACCTGGAATTACGACCGATGAGATTAACACCCTTGTACATGAATACACTATTAAACATGGAGCCATCCCTGCACCTTTGAACTATCGGGGGTTTCCAAAAAGCGTTTGTGTTTCCGTAAATGAAGTGATCTGTCACGGCATCCCCGGTGAACGGGTTTTGAAGGACGGGGATATTGTCAATGTCGATATAACGTCCATTTTGAATAAATATTATGCCGACGCAAGTAAAACCTTTTTCGTGGGCACACCCGGATCCAAAGCTCGAAAGATCGTCCGTGTGGCTAAAAAATGCCTCGGCCTGGGTATGTCCATGGTTAAGCCCGGAAACACCATCGGCGATATCGGATGGGCTATTCAAAAACATGCCGAAAGCCAGGGATGCTCGGTGGTCAGGGAATTTGTGGGGCATGGGGTAGGCTTTGATTTCCATGAACCTCCTCAGATTCCCCATTTCGGCCGCAAGGGAGAAGGAATCCGTCTGATTCCGGGCATGGTCTTTACCATTGAACCGATGATCAACCTGGGGGAAAAAGAGCTTGTCATTCTGAGAGATAAATGGACTGCCGTCACCAAAGACTATTCGCTTTCCGCACAGTTTGAACAAACAATTCTTGTTACCGATCATGGCTATGAAAGCCTGACGCCTTATGATTAATACCTGAATTTTGCACGAGTCGGAGGCTTTCATATGCAAGGCACTTAAGGGCGAAGTCATAGTGAACTATTACGAGCCCTTAATAACGCAGCAGATGGAAGCCTCCGGCTCGCCCTTTGGGTGAAAATTAATGAATAAAAAAAAAAATCATCATCCCATATACCATTTGGGTATTACGTATCATTACATGATGTTGTATAAACCCGGTTTAAATAATAAACAACCTAAAGATTCTCATTAATTTTCATGCAAGATTTAGGTAATAGGCCGTTTCGTATAAAGGCCGTACTTTTCGATTTTGACGGCACCCTGACTAAGCCCGGTGCTTTAGATTTTTCCCTTTTAAAAGATACCATCGGCTGCCCCTCTGGCATCTCGGTTCTTGAGTTCATAGAGAGCCTGTCGACTTCCCTTGAGAAGGAAGAAACCATATCTTTACTGGAACGTTTCGAAACCAAAGCTGCAGCTCATTCGGAACCCAACGACGGGGCCGAGTATTTGATCCATTATCTGCGTTCAATAGGACTCGGTATCGGAATAATTACCCGTAACGGTCTTTCAAGCATAGAACGGGCGTTGCAAAATTTTAAAAATATCATTATTTCCTATTTTGATGTAATTATTTCCAGGAACACGCCTGTCAAACCCAAACCGAGTGGTGACGGAATACGGCTGGCAGCGCAAAAACTGAACCTTAACGTAAAAGAGGTTCTTATGGTGGGTGATTATATTTTTGATATTCAGGCAGGAAAAAGCGCAGGATGTATTACCGCTTTTTTGGATCATGGGACGGTATCCGAAGATTTTAAAATTGAAAGTGACTTTAACATATCCCATCTGGAGGAAATCAAGAAAATCGTTCGCCTGGGACTGCCGCTTAGAGCGGGTAAACTGCCTAATGATATTTTGGAAGAACTCCTTAATCGGTTCGATTTTCAAGACCCATCCGTGCTGATCAGTGCAGGTGTGGGAGAAGATACCGCCGCAGTGAATATTGATCAAGAGGAAGTTCTTGTCCTAAAATCAGACCCAATCACTTTTGCCACAGATTCCATCGGACATTATGCAGTTCTAATCAATGCCAACGATATCGCCACTTCGGGAGCCAAACCCAGATGGCTTTTGACCACGCTTCTGTTTCCACCCGGAACTTTAGCATCTGCCATTTGGAAAGTAGTGCATGATCTTGAATCGAGTTGCAGACAGTGGGACATTACATTGTGCGGTGGTCATACAGAAATCACTGATGCGGTAACAAGGCCGGTTATCATCGGAATGCTGGCAGGCACGGTCTCAAAATGCGACCTGATCGATAAACGCAACATGGAACAGGGAGACATAATTCTTCTAACCAAGGCCGTCGGCGTTGAAGGAACGGCCATTATTACCAGGGAGTTCGCCGACAGGTTAAAGGAGATGGGTATGCCGGAAAACGAGATCGAACAATGCCGGCAGTTTTTATCTCTAATCAGCGTTCTGAAGGAAGCCGAAATAGCCGGTTGTTCTGTGGGGGTAAGTGCCATGCATGATATCACCGAAGGCGGCCTGGCAACCGCACTTAAAGAATTGAGTATTGCCGGGGATCACAGGATCAGAGTCAGCATGGACAGGATTCCCGTTTATCCCCAGACCGAAAAGATATGCCGCCTGCTCCACATCGATCCGATCGGTCTGATTGGATCCGGAAGTCTTTTGATATGCTGTAGCCAAGGTGAAACAGAATCTCTTATGACTCGAATTCAAGATGCAGGCATCCAGGTAACCCGCATCGGTACGGTACTGGAATCCGGTGTGGGGATCGAAGCCGTGGATAAGGGGCGTCCGGTTAAGTGGCCCTGTTTTGAAGTCGATGAGATTACCCGCCTATACGGACCCACTCCAACCGCATCCGCCAGGAATCCATTCCCACAAGAATCATGAAACAAAGGAGGAACACCTATAAACAAAGATTCTCCGCGTATTTGCTTTATCAATTACCCCCCCCGGATCGTCTATTCTACCCACCCGGAGCAGTCTGGGGCGGTCGTCAACACTCAAGACCTTTTAGTTTTCTTATTTCTTCCCGCGCTTTCTCCCTGCTGTTAGCGGAAATTAACAAGTCCTGACCCACGACGTAATATCTTTCCTGGAGTTCTAAAATTCTTAGTCCACCGGAAGTATCGATATCTACACCACTTGCTAATGTTACAATTGTCATTTATCTCGACACTCGGATTAAAGAACGCACGGCTCCTCCTAATATTTACAAGCCAGTTCATACCCCGCTCGCACAGCCGTAAAAGTATCTTTTACGTTGTCGGCATCGCCGATGATCTCTATATTTGCGATTACCTTTTTAATTTCATCATCCGGTTCCGGCGCAGAAAGCATTCCGGAAGCCAGAATAACGCTCTGGAAAGGTTCCAGAGACAGGCTTTCTCCATCCTTTTCCACCTCAACGCAGTCAGCTTTAAACTCCTTAACCGTTGTTTGGGACATCAGGATCACTTTTTCCAATTGATCAATTCTCATCAAGGCCAATTTCTTTGTAATCATCTCCATCATGCTCCCAATGGGATCTTTCCGTTTTGTGGCAACCACATCATAACCCTCCTTGCCTAATTTCTCAGCGATCTCAACCCCGACCCTACCAGCTCCGATGACCAGGATCCTTGGGCCTTTCACCTCTTTTTCCCCCTGGAAATACTCTATGGATGTCATGACATATTGATTATCAAGGCCTTTGATCTTCGGGATATTTTGAACCGCTCCGGTCGCCCACACTAAAAGATCGGGCTGAATTTCTCTGATAAGGTCTGCGTCTACGGCCCTGTTCATAAGGATAGAAGTCCCGCTGGATCTCACAGAGCGTTTCATAGCGTCAAACCCCTCTTTCATTTTTTCCTTTCCCGGGGCCTGCCATGCCAGGGCGAATTGCCCCCCCAAATGACCTGTTTTTTCGGCTAATGTAATCTTGTGACCCCGCCTGCTCATATACTGGGCCGCACTCATTCCGGCAGGACCCCCTCCCGCAATAAGTACCTTCATGGGGTTGGATGTGGATGCAAGCTCCGGCAGACCGATCTCCGGGTTTAGATTGCAGCCCAGGGGCTCTCCGCTCTTCATTCGATGAAGGCATCCCTGGAGGCAATAGCCGCAATATATGACCTCCTCATCCCTAGCGTTTTGCCATTTTTCTGTCAAATCGGGATCTGCGATAAGTGGCCTTCCAAGGGCCACAAGGTCGCCAAGGCCCTGGTCCAGAAATTTGATTAATTTTTCTTTTCTGCCCATTCTGCCGGCCACAATCACGGGAAGTGTGGTATGCTCACGCACCCAGGCCAGGGCATCTATCTGAGGCTTATCCGGGAGGCTGGTATGGTGAAAATACCATGGGGGACTGAAGCAGACATTTCCCATGCCCACATGTATGGCCTTGATTCCGCTTTCTTCCGCCAATTTTATTAGCGGTTGAAGGTCTTCCTGGCTGATACCGAACTCCGGTGACATCTCATTGCCGGAAATTCGGAGGATACAAGAAATTTCAGGGGCCCCTTGTTTTACTGCTGAAAGTGCTTCCTTTGCAAAAAGCAACCGGTCCCGGCCATAGCGATCTTCTCTCTTGTTAAGCTTCCCGTTAAGAAATTGCGAGATGAGATAACCGTGTCCTCCCTGAATTTCTATAACGTCAAACCTTGCTTGCTTTGCCTTTTGGGCAGCGGAGTTGTAACCCCCAAGAATCGCCTCGATCTCTTGCTCGGTGAGTGCCTCTGAAACGTTGCCCTGTCTGGCAACACATGTCATAACCGAAGGCGCCTTGGGCGGGCCGCCAATTATCTTGGGATTGGCTGCCGCACCGCCATGATTCAGGTGGAGGCAGGCCAGGCGACCTTCCTTATGTATAACGTCAACAATCTTCCGAAGTTCTCCAACGCTTTCAGGAAGATGTACACAGGGCTGCTTGGGGTGTTCCCTGCCGTCAGCAGTGACCGATACGGGCTCAGTAATAACCACCCCCGGACCGTTTCTGGCAATCTGTTGGTAGAAAGTTAACTGGCGGTCGGTCACAGTGCCGTCAGGATTGCCGCGCCCTATCTTGACCGGGGGAAAAACAAATCTATTTACAAGCTCCAGATTACCCAACTTAAATGCTTCGAACATTCTTTTCATGGCGGACCTCCCTTAACCCACTCAGTGGTTGGATTTACTCTTTTTTAGCTCAGAAAGCTCAACCTTCTTCTTTTCAATTTCTATTTCTAACTCCTCAATGAAAAGCATCTGTTGAGGTCGCACTGAATGGGCTGGAAGTGCATCTTCTCGGTCTTTCAGTTTTTCCTCAAGCTCCTTTATCTCTTTTTTTAACTCTTTTTCTTTTGCCATAATCAAATGAGATCTTTTATTTAAAAAAGACCACCTTCCTTTATTCCATCAAACTTCACATCTTTATCAAAAACCAAAGGCAAAAAGCACACCCCCAACCAAAAGTCCGAAAACAAGATTGAAAACCTTGATCAGCACAGAATCTTTAAGACTGTATGAAAGTAGGGGCAGCATACCGTGTCCGTCCTGTACAAAGGATGTTGTAAACAGCACGGAAAACGGAACAAGTTCTTGCGCATACATCATTACAAATATCAGATGGGGCCCTGATTCCGGAATGATGCCGATTAGCGCCCCGATCAGCAATACCCAGAGCATATGGTCATGGATAAAGGTGTTTAGGTTCCAGAAGGCCATGCCCCAATGCACAAAAAGAAGGGCTCCAAATGTCCACAAAAAGATGCGAGAAAGGTGCTTTTTTATGATGTGGCCCCAGATATGGTGCTCAAGATAGTGTTCAGGGCAAATCATAATTATGAACAATGTGCATAGTGAAAGAGATATAAAGGTAATGCGTTTCCAGTCCCATGTGGGTGAGCCGAGAGTTCCTGTTGTGATTAAGATCAGGAATGAGGTTATAAGCACAAGTAGAAGGAATCTGTTAAAGGAAAGTGACTGAAAGTTCCCGAGAAGATTCGTAGGTCTAAAGATATCGCCGATCTTTTCCTGAATGGCCTTACCGGGCAGACATTCTTCACAATGCACATCAATGCATGATTCGCAAGGGGTAATCCCCAGAATAAAGATAATCCTATCACTTATCCAGGCAAAAGCAATTCCGAGTACAAATAGCAATCCGAAAAGGGCCAGAGCTGTACCCGGGAATTGTGCAAGCATTACAAATGCCTCGTCTCCGGATGTGGCGATCATTCCACCCACTATGGCGCCAAAAGAGATCATGCCGTGGACATAAAGGCTGACGTTCATAAACGCGCCCAGACAACCAGGGGTGGAACCCAAAAAAGACGCCAAGGTATATTGTCTCCAGCGGCCTCCTTTGATAATGTCTGACATGCGTCTCTTACTGGCCATATCAATAAAATCGACCAGAAGCATCATCACAAACACAAAAAAGCTGATCATTAAAGCGTGTTTGAAGATAGACGTTAGTTCCATAAGTTTGTATTTATTTAATCTTGAAAACCTGGTCCTATGGACCAGGATTCTTTACCATTGTTGACTGTGTTGTTTACTCCGGTGAATAGACGAATCTTCCCGGAAAAAGGTTCTATTCTCGGGTCATGGCCGTTCCGCATTTGGGACATTTCTGCTCATAACAGGGAGTTCCCAATTCATGGGTTGCTTTTTCACCGCAGTTGGGGCAGACGCAAAATCCACCCGGACCTGCCCCAAAACCACCTCCCCGGCCGCGACCAGAACCTCGCCCCTGTCCTCTTCCTGTTCCAGGTCCCTGGCCTTTCGGGCCTGTTCTATCTCCTCTTGGCATTTTATCTGCATCCTTTCGCCTTATAGCTTTTTTTCAATCACTCACAACAAGATGTCGAATTATCATCAAATATTTTTCTATTCAACCATTTATAGCCATTTCTCGGAAATAAATTACGATGTCTGTAATTTCCCCTTTTTTGCATTTCCATCTGATCTTTACGCATTTTGGCGTCAACGGTTTGCTTTTTCTTAGGCATTATGAGTCATTACCTCCTGTTATTCGTTACATACAGACCTTGAAATTTAGCGTCTCGGCATTTCTATAACTTTTTGACATAATAAGTTTTTTAATGGCAACCTGTTTATGTCATCGGCATGGAAGAATGGAATGCTTTGCATTCATACTCTTGTGCGTCCTTGTCTTTCTCCTTTCTGCCAACCACCGAATAATAGACAGCCCTATTTTTTCTCCAGATCTTTGATCCTGGCTTGAAGAGCTTGCATCTGACGAAACAAGTCGTTTGCCTGATCCTTGAGTTGTTTCAATTCTTCTTCTCGGGATAAAGAAGCGGTTTTAGAGGAAGCCGGGAAAATCGATCCGGCAGCACCCATTCCAGGTACCATACAGCGGCCCATGTCTTTGCCCATACCCATACCCCGGCCCATACCCCGGCCCATCCCCATACTACGTCCTATCCCCGAGGCTCCGCCGCCCATACCATAATGATCAACCACATTTGGCGATCCTTGGGGCTTAATATCACCTTTCCTATATTTTTCTACGGCCTCTCTAACACTCCCGGTCTGGCCCATAAATATCTCGACCCCGGCAGCGGAAAGGGTTTGTACCGCATTGGGGCCAATATTTCCGGTTATAATAGCCCCGGCCCCTTTGGAGGCCACAAACTGTGACGACTGAATACCCGCTCCTCCTCCCAGGGCTATCCCCTCGTTGTCAAATGCCTCAAAGCTCATGTCGTCTGTGTTAACGATGACAAAATAAGCACACCGGCCAAAGCGGGGATCAATTTGTGAATCTAAATTGGTTCCACTTGAACTTACCGCAACTTTCATATTTGATTCCTCCCTTCAGGATAAATTCTTTACTTGATTTTACGTGACGCGGCTCTGCCGCCATCCTTTGCACCTACTTTTCCCAAATCCTCTCTTCATGCAAGAAGCCATGCCCCTGCGTTAAATTCCCAATTGAATATGCTCGAATGAAGGCTTCAAAATCTGTAGGAACAAAAACATCCTCTTTAAATTGATAATTTCTTATCATGGACTGAACCATTTTGTCACAGGCTTTTTCCTTTCATCGCTGCTACCGCCTATACCGGTAATTATCCACGCCTGCACACACCTCCATCGGAGCAGGGAGGAGTATCACAGCGTTCTTCACGACCGCAACAGGTCCTGCCCGGAGAATGTTTCGATATTCCGCCTAAAAAAGAAGAGACAGACAATATCCTTTCCATCTCAGTACTTCCGCAGTTTTTACATGAAATATTTTCTTTTTTACCCACACCGATCAGATATTCAGCTTCAGCCCCGCATTTCTTGCATCGATATTCATAAATTGGCATTTTTCGTCATCTCCCCAAAACTTACCATTACCTTTTCTTTCCCTGTTAGCTTACAGGGCAATTATCACCACAGGCGAATCATTCTTTTTCCGTCCTTAAGTTCGCCCCTTACTTTCTCCATATGCCGCAAAGCAGCAAGTTCCCTTTCAAGATCTGACTCTTTTATTTGAAGAATTTCTGCCAGGCTTTTTGGGTCTTGCAGTCCCTTATCCTTCAACGTATCGATTATCTTTTGCTGCACAGGATTTACTCCCAAACCATTTTTGTTTTTTCCAAAAGATTTTGCGCTGTGTACAGCCCAAGGGTCGCACATCTTTGGAGGCAAAAGTAGATCCATATAGCAATCTTTTCCCGTTCAGCTTGGCTGGCAATCATGTCCATACAATGGGTTGCCTCAATCCTTAAAACATCCGGACCCTGTTCTTCAATAATTGTTCTCATGGTTCGTATGGGTTCATCAGCATTTCTATTTCAAAAGCTTTTTCAGGGCGTTAGAAAGGACGTATTCAGGATGAAGCCCCACAAAGCGCTGTATCTCTTTACTGTTTTTAAATATGACCATAGTGGGAACACATTGTATTCCTAATTTCATTGCCACATCCTGATTTTCATGAATATCCATAGAAGCAATTAGTGCTTTTCCTTTAAATTGATAAGCAAGCTTATTAATAATTGGCTCCTGAAAATGGCACGGTGCGCACCACGGTGCACTAAAATCCACAAGGGTAACTCCGTTTTCGATTGCTTTTTTAAACTCCTCTCCGGATGGGATCTTTCTTATCCCCATGGTATTCCCTCGGTTTGTGCATTCATATATAATATGCAGCCCTACTCTTATCAATAATCATGCCATGTGTAACGGCAATGTCCATATGTATATGACACCATCGCTGAGTTGAGACGTAACTTATTATAATATTAATTAAAATTTAGTTATCACACAAGACAAAGTAATTCTGGTGGAAAAAATTCAAAACAGATGGACAAATAGAAATGGCGTTACTTATAATAAGAAGTAACGTTAAGTAGCGCTGTTGTAACGCTTAAAAATCTGAATGTGGCAAGTTAGTTGGCTTTGCCCGCCGGCCATTGCAAGCTCCCCCACCGACCAAGCCCGCCCGGCATTCGCCTGAAGCGCAGCCGATGGCGGACGGGCCCGGCCTGCTACTACGAGGCACGAGCGGGCAGGCAAGGCGAGGCGGCCAGGATAAATTAATTTAAACAATTTCATATAAAAAATATCGGTCCTACGCCCAAAAAAAATACTTGACTATTTAAAGTAAATAGTTATTTTGTGATCAAAGGCTCATAATCGATGTTAATGTCTTTGTTATGGAAAAATACTTAAAATTGAGAGGGAGCATTTTTAGATTCCGCCCAGGAAAAGAGAAAAAGCCGCCGGGGCAGGAGTTGTGGATTTTAAAAGAAAGGAGGTGTTTTATATGCCTGGATTTGATGGAACAGGACCTGGGGGAATAGGGTCTATGACAGGACGGGGTTTAGGGTACTGCAATCCTTCCCAGACTGCCTATGGCCCAGGAACGGCATGGGGATCTAGATATTGGGCCCCCAGTTATGGACGGGGCTTTGGTCGTGCTCAGGCTTTCGGTCGGGGCCGTAGTTTCGTCAGGGGCTTCTGGCCAGGTTCTGGCAGGGGGCGAGGCTACGGGAGAGGCTTTGGCCGGCGTGGAGCTTAGCCTTTTGTGGGAGTATGATAATATCCGTTTAAACTGATGGATGGGCTCTTTTGACCATAACCCTTAACTATAAAAGGCGTTATGAGGTGTGGATCAAAGGATTACTTGGCCATGATCTCATACGCGATAAAAAAATTTAGAGAGGAGGTGTTTATTATGCCAGGATTTGATGGAACAGGACCCATGGGTGCCGGTCCCATGACTGGAGGAGGTTGGGGACCATGTAATCCCTCTGGGAGGTATTATGCTGGACCGGTTTTTGGTGGAGCACGCGGTTTCAGGGGCGGTTTCGGACCTGGTTTTGGCCAGGGCCGAGGCTACGGAAGAGGCTTTGGCCGGCGTGGAGTTTTCCCTCCCACCGGAAGAGGGTATGGTCCAGCCTACTATGCCCCTTATGAGAGTCCTTACGCCATGAAACCCGAAGATGAGGTTAATATACTCAAGGGTGAAGCCGATGCCATGCAGAAAGAACTTGACGCCATAAATAAACGCATCGAAGAGCTCGAGTCGGGATCTTCTGAATAATAATGTTGATTAAAATGGCTTTCGGGCCTCCGGATTTTTTTCAAAGTTTATTTTTACCGGGGGCCCGGGATACCATTTGGCCGTCTTTTTCAACCCCCGATACGGTTCATCTGACGAACACATTTTCGAGGGAAATTCTTCAGTAGTCCGTGTTCCTTGGGTTTGTTTTTAATCGCAAGCTCAATCAGTTGTAGGAGATAGGCATCTTGCTTTTTCTGTCTTAAAGGTGTTTTAAGATCAATGGGGCATAAATTGCACTCTCTGTTCCGGCATACAATAGATACATCTCAAATTGCAGCGATCCGTAACAGAAAGTCGTAAGTAATTGATGA
>CAZBOB010000114.1:0-11950 GCA_964492995.1 uncultured Desulfobacteraceae bacterium
CACCGGATTCTCCCGGCACTTGATCTCCGCAGAATCTCCGCAGATTTTAATTGTATTATAGAAAGCATTTTAAGAATAACTTACCAAAGATTCGATGCTTCAATGGACCTGCCACGCCAATTAATAGGGGAACACCATAATATTATATTGGACAGTATCGAGGAAGGCGTCTTTACTGTTGATTTAGACTGGCGCATCACTTCGTTTAATCGGTCGGCAGAAAAGATTACAGGGGTCTCCAAGGAAGAGGCCATGGGACGGCTATGCTCGAAATTTTTTCAACCCTTCTTTTAATTGCTGACAGCGACTGCATCGTTTTAATAGAGGGAGCCACCGGCACCGGAAAAGAATTGCTTGCCAAGGCGGTTCATAACAACAGTCCTAAAAAGAACGCAATTTTACAGGCCCTCCAGAGAAATAATTGGAAAAAAGCGGTAACAGCCAAAGAGCTTGGGATCGACAAAAACACCCTTCGCCGCAAGATCATACGGTACGGTATTGAAGTGAAATAACCGAGGTAAAAGACATGCCGAAAAAAAACAACCCAAAGCAAAAACAAGGTTTAACCGTACTAACCCTGGAAAATGATTTCCGATTTGAGTGCCATAAAGGCCTTAATTGTTTTACCCGATGTTGTTGTAACATTACCATTTTTTTAACACCTTACGATATCCTTCGTATGAAAAACGCTCTGAATATATCCTCAGGAGAGTTTTTAGCCAACTATACGGTGTCAATGATCGGCGACTCAGGCCTTCCCGTGGTCCTGCCGCATATATCCCCTGCAACCGGAAAGTACTAAACTAACCGAAAAGGCGGGCAAAAAATACTATTCTGTTATGGATGTTCCCTTCTGTCTCGGTCTTGAGGAGGACAGGATCTTAACTGTAGCAGAGTGGATTGAAGAGCAGGGAATTGCCGTTTACCAGGAAATGGAAGCGCCGTTTAAAACAATTACCACCAACGAATTTCTCAGCCAAAATAAGATTACGAACAAAAAAATCCAGGAGATATTTTATATGGTCTGCTTTGATCTGGATCGTTTTAGACGCTTTGTAATGGAAAGTACATTTCTGGAACGCTTCGAGGTGGGACCGGAAGCGGTGGAAAAATAAAAGAAGATGACGTGGAACTCTATCATTTTGCCCTAATATGGCTTGAATACGGTCTGCTCGGACAGCACGTGCTCAAAGTCAAACCGTATGTCATGGAGGCCCAAAAGCAAGAGCTGAAAATAAAATGATAGATCAGACGGTGATGCACCCCATAAAGGACGGAAAATTTCGGTTCGCCTGCCATAACGGTTTACCTTGCTTCACAAAATGTTGTGCCAATCTTAATCTGGTGCTCACGCCTTATGATGTACTTCGCCTCAAAAACAGGCTCAATCTTTCATCCGAGACATTCTTAGATCGTTCTTATCTGACATCTCTTTATTTCGATTTCTTTAAAAATTAAAGTGTGTAGAACCGAGGGACGCGATTTTTTTTTCGCGCCCCTCTCCGGTAAAGGTGTTGGTTCGAAGAGAATAAATCTATCCTCCTGCATAAGGTTGATGCACGGATGCATCCTCAATACAACCGCTTCTTTCTTCCTCTGTTAAGTCCTCAGATTTTTTTAACACATCCACTGGACAAGCATACTCGTTTCCTGCCTTATCCTTAACCCAAACAAATTGTTGCCTGCCTTTAAGTTCTGTTACTTCTTCTGACATGTTGTACCTCCTTTGTAAAGATGAATGTTAATAATGGAATTAACGGCCTACCATCATTCGTAGATTCCATGAGCCAGCATTACGTCCAATTTGGGATGATTCTTACCGCAGCGAAGGAAAGCGTTCTAAACTTTCTGACTGCCGGCGTAGAAGGAACGAGTTTTCAGGACGCCCGGAGCAAGGTTTAGAAGCACCCAAATAGGATATGAGTGAATCAAGCTAAATTAAAAAATGTCTGGAATTTAATGAATTGGGTGATAATATCTCGTTTAGATGAAGTTCATATAAAATTATAATTGAATGGTTTGGTACTGTCAAATATTTTTTTTGGTTGTTCCTTTGTGATGCCGGCGTGTTGCGCAATAACATCCGGATCACCTCCTTGAAGAAGTTGCAAAATGGGTTCGAATTCTGCTTCCGACAGCATATTGGATTGCAACCTGTTGGAATCACACATAAAACCATCTCGATTTTTAACAACGGTTAAAGTTTTTCGAAAAATTCAATGCATGCCCGTGCAAAACCGTCAGCATAAGCCTGAAAATCGAAACTCTTATCTCCTATATGTTTATTTAAAATTCCAGCACGAAAAATATCCCAATTCATGGGAATTCCCCTGGCCCGATATACAGCAGCCAGTTCATCGTAATCCGCTTCGTGTTTGGCGAATTTATAACCGTTTTTATACCCCTGATCAAACCAGTCCTTCTGATCCCATTTTTCCTTTTGTACCATCATTGTCAGTACTACGTTAACCCTCTTCAATTTTAACCTGTGAGAATATAGATCACCACAATTGACAGCCTCACGAATTGAGCAGGTTCATGAGGCTGCCGGTGGAGGATGTCTGTGTGGCATTACACAGGCACCTTTAAAAGAGAGGTTTCATATCAACACATGCCCCATTCGACACTCATGAATTTTTGCTCAACCGTCTGGAATTCATCAGGGTTTCGAAAGTCATCAGGGCTAAGGATATGAATGCCTTCTTTATCGAACTTCAACAACCGATAAGATTCTATTTCCTCCTGTTCATTAACAATTTCATCGAATAGCGCTACCAAATCCGGTACCGCATTCACATGAGTCTCGACTGTCGCCCGGACTTGTGACATATTCGGCCGATTGGGATCTTTTTTAAAGCCGGCCAATATTACCTCTGCCTTCTGATCTTCGTTAAACCACACCGGAAATACCGCAACGTATATCTCGGTCACCCGCTCTATATTTTTTTCGTCCTCGTCCGGATTTTTCATTTTAGAATGACCCTCTAAATGGGGTGAAAATTTCAAACGTCTACCGGTAAGCAACTGAAGCCTCAGGCGCCGCAGCGCGGCGCCTGAGGGTAATTGATAATAGAATTACATTCCCACGACCTCTTTGATATCCACAAGATGTATTATGGGTCTTGTAAGCATGGTAAACTCGTCCTTTTCTGCATCGTAAACCGAGTTTACGAATACCTTTCCCCATTTATCTTCATCCATCTTTGGAAAATCCGAGCGGTAGTAATACCCGGGCCATCGGGTTTCCTCGCGAAACAGTTTATGCCGGGTGTGGGCCTCGGCGATATGTATCCGGTGCACATTCCCACAGCGCCGCTTCGTTCCATGGTCGCCTTATCTACTATGGTAAATTTTACATCATTTTCTTTGGCCCAATGTCCACCTTCCATGGCTGCGCCGGCTCAGGCCATCCCCGCACCGATTACCAAAAGATCCGTGTTCACCTCGACTGTTTTGAATTCTTCCATTATTCATCACCTCCTTTAGTCTCCGAGTGTCCAGATTTTATCGGTTTTCAAGGATGCCGGTTCCGTAAACAGGAGTTGATCATCCAATGTGCCCGGTCCAACTCCAAAGCCGCCATCAGGCTTAGCCTCTCCTTCCGGTGTGGTCCTGATTGGAAATTTGAAACGTTTGATCGTACCTCCTCTGAATTTAACGGTCCACATGATATCTTCGGACCCCCTCATGGGTACAACGCTGGCGCCTAACGGTCTAAAATCAGCATAACCCCGTACCTCAACAGCCTGTGTCGGACAGATTTTTACACAATTATAACACTCCCAGCACATATCGGGCTCAGCATTATAAGCTTTCATCCGATCCGCATCCAGCACCATTAGATCGTTAGGACAAATATACATGCATGCAGTTTTGTCCCCTCCCTTACACCCATCGCATTTTTCATCAATGACAAAACTAGGCATTGTTTCCTCCTTTACCGTCGATTATACTTGTTCATATACTTCTAAAAATGGATATGTTATCGTTTTTTCACCTCCTTTTATTAAAAGTTGTACGTAATTGAATTAAATAGGCCCTGGACTGGTTTGATCTGAAATGGTCTCTTGTTTGCGTCTTTTTCAAACAAAAGTTTGGTTTATCCTCACTGTTTGGCGAGCATAATGGTGGTTTTTAGTTCAGCAAAATCCATGCCAAAATTACATCAAGTGCCTGAGCAAATATAACTAATTGAAAAATAGTATAAATTTATTATTTCGGACTTTAAAACCTGGCCATGGGCAGTGCGGGAAGGCAACAAAATACAGAGGTCAGAAATCATAAAAGCAACAATTTGAATACCAATGACAGAAAAACTCAAGAATGCCTGCTACAAGTCCGATCATGGAGGTGGATAATTAGCGAAGGGATTCCAGTATTTTTGGTAGCATGAAACACTAATTTTTGATTAGAAGATACCGGTTAAAAAAAATGTCAACGTAATTGTTTGAATTTATAGTTTCAAAGAGGAGCGCTGTCCTAATGACGACCTGACGGATGAAGGGCTTGAACGCCTGTGGCGCAAGGGATTCGGAATATAGAAAGGTGAGAAATATAGTAGTTTAGGGTTAGGAAGGGGAAAAAATGGATTTGAATTCAAAGCTAGCGGTTTTGGATCAGATTTACAGAATTTATGACGAGTTTGTCGCCAAGTTGGACATCGCCTGCAAAAAATATTGTGCCGGTTGCTGCACCCGTAATGTCACCATGACGACCCTTGAAGGGTATCTTATCGTAACCCATATGATTTCATATGGAAAATCAGGTTTGTTTGAAAATATTGAGAGGGCAATACCCAAAAGACGCTTTCAACCCCGAACCACCACAAACAGACTTGCGGATCTTTGCATGAAAGGGGAAGATCCTCCGGTAGAGATACACGAAAATTCAGATGGGAGCTGCCCGCTTTTAAAAGACAATCTGTGTCCGATTTATCAGGTAAGGCCCTTCGGGTGCCGGTGCTTTGTTTCAAAAAAAGATTGCCGGAAACAAGGATATGCCGAAGTCGATTCTTTTATCTTAACCGTGAACAATCTGTTTTTGCAGTTTATTGAGCACGTCGATTCTCAGGGTTTCTCGGGAAATCTGATCGATGTTTTAAAATTCATGGCATCAAAAAAGAATCGCCACAACTACAAAAGGAACACCCTGGATAATCCGGATACCGGTCTGATCCCTAATCTAAAGATCACAGTTTTGATGATACCGCCGGAACACCGGGTTAAAATAAAACCGATACTTGAGGATCTTCAAAGCATAAGGTGAGACCTTTGGAAAACGTCCTGGAAAAATAAATGGGGCGGTTAAATGCTAACCACCCCAAAAGTTACCTGTATTTACTAATACCTAAAATCTGCATAACTAATCTCGAAGGCATGTTATTGTTTTATGATTACAAAATGTTACACTCTATTTTACAAAATTGAACTTTCACCAAAATGCAGACATCATATATTTTGCTTTTTTTCGAGATTAGTTACCCTGCGGGATTGCCGCATTCACCGGATCTACTGCGTTATCGAGCGTTTGCGGTAGTACACTACAGCTGTACGCTCGATGCCTTGCATCTCCGGCAAATGCGCCAATTGCAGAATTTAGGTAATAGATGATCGTTTAATGAATCATGACCTGTTTGGGTTTGCTTTCCTCGGCTTTGGGAATATCTATTTTCAGAACACCGTCTTTATAATCCGCCTTGATTTTTTCAGGGTCAATTTCCACAGGCAGGGTAAAGCATCTTTCAAATTTCCCATAACATCTTTCTTGCCGATAATAGTTATCCTCTTTCACTTCATTATCGGTTGAACGCTCACCTTTGAATGTAAGAACTCTGCCTTTGACATCGACAGTCATATCTTTTTTGTCAACACCCGGAAGTTCGGCCGTAATGATAATATTCTCCTCATTTTCGTAAATATCCACTACCGGATTCCAGCCCCAGACGGACAATGCTTCATCACTCCTGACAGTCGGAGAAATAAAGTTGTCAAACATACGGTTGATATTATTGTGCAAACCGAACAACTCTCTTCGAGGCTTCCATCTCATCAGTTCCATAATACACCTCCTGATTTCGTTATTCTTAAAGGTTAAAAAAACCTTTTTTATTATACTGGTTAATAAAAAAATAATGTTAAAATTGGTGTTGTCAATATAATATTTTAAAAAAATTATTGCATTATTAAATATGTTTATATATGTTTAGTAATAATAATCAAATCGGTAACGAGGTGAGAATGATGGAAAAAGATGAAAAACAAAAACGGGAAAAAGGCATCTCCCTGCCCAGGACTTCCACTGCAGATCTGATAGGCAGGCAATCGGTTCGAGCGACCTTTAAATTAACGGAAGGATGCATCGACGCTATCAGTATTGTGGCAGCCCATTTGGGCATAAAACAAAAGTCCCTTTTTGATCATTTAGTAGAAGATGCGGGGTTGTTAAGGTCGATTGCTCGTAAAATTCAACATATTGAATTAACCAAGCAAAACCGAATCCAAAAAACGTTCGTTATCAGTAAAAAATCGCTGGTATCCCTTGATAACGTCTCGAAAAATTTTAATGCGCCAAGAAATGTTCTGGTTGAATATTCTGTTCGGAGGCTTTTACCGATTATCGCCAAGGAACGAAAAAAGCATTACAAACGAAAGGAGATCCTTGGTGAAATTGCGAGTCATTTTAAAGAAGGGGAAAACTTGTTACAGAAAATAGGAAATCTATTGGGATTTGAAGATCCCATTTATCACAGATTGGAATCGGTGATGAATATTTATAAGACCGCCTTTAATAATATTGAATCTTTTATCGAAAAAACTAAGATAATTGAAGATTTCCAGCCGGATATCTAACCCCTGACAAGCCCGCCCTCCTGCCAAGCGGAGTCAGGCGGACGGGCCGGCCTCCGGCTCGTAAGCTTACGGCTCGGAGAGAACAAAAAAAAATATTTGCCACAAAGGCACAAAGGCACAAAGGATAAATTATTAAGGAATAGTATCCACAGTTGCAAACTCCGGTTCATGAAGCGGCAGCAGTATATCCGCCATATTTTTAACATTCAGCATAATGTCATAAGCCTCATACGCATTTACAAGTGTCCCGGGAGGAATTACCTCCATTTCCATAGCTTTTATTTGAACCGGCGGATAAAAATTTTCTTTAATTACACAAAATCCGGTTATGGCGGCCTGACCGGCAGGTGTATCAATTAATACGGTCAACCCACCTTCAGTATGAACCGGTGTATGAACAACCCGGATCCCTGGTAGAATTTCCCTGTCACCGGTAATCATTCGTATCTGCCCGTTTTCCTCCACATCCTCTATGTAATCCTCAAGATAGCGATAATCGAGCGGGTGAGGGTTGTGGATTCTTTCTATTTCTTTTTCGTGAACATAAATTTCAGCATTTTCACATTTGTAATCGTTTTCACAGTGGTCGTTATGCAGATGGGTGTGGATGACAATGTCGATGTCCGCCGGTGATAGATCCCATCGGGATAGCCCTTGCTCGAACGTATAAATCTTTCCACCGATGGACGTTTCCCTGTCCGGGGATTGGATCGGACTCATCTCACCGGTATCCACAAGGATTTTCCGGTCCCCGCCTTCTAAATACCAGCAGTAAATAGGGATGGTATATTCCTGGCCGTTGCCGTATTGATACGTCATCATGCTTTTGTCAAAAATTTTGGTTCCCACAACAATAGGATGAATTTTGAACATGATCAAACTCTCCTCTGAATCTAAGGACTCACTAAAAAGAACTCAGCAGCAGTCGCTGATTATTCATGGAGCTATTGAATCGAAAAAACTCCCCGATCCCTCAAATAACTTGACATCATCAGGTTATAATCACTCTACCCGCGCCGCCTTCAATGGTTTTGCCGGGGTAAAGATCTTTGATTTCCTGAATAAACCGGGTGCAATGAGTCGGGCAGATATTTTCCAGATTATCAATCAGATTAAAATCATTGAATCCATGAAGCCCGCCAATGAGCGTTGTAACTTTACCAATTTCTGATGCGGCGTGCAAAATTTCCCGGACACCCGGATGAGAACATCCGGCAATCACCGTTACACCGGTATGTTCCTTTATTATCAGGGACTGCTCGATACGTTTTAATTCACCTGTGGAATATATATTATCGTGTAATTTGAGTTTTTTGTTAACCCTTACGACATTTACTTTATCATCTGATAATGCGAAGGATTCGGGGATATAAACCTTCACTGGGTTTAACTTGAGAAAATAGGAAAGCCCACCGGTATGATCCCAGTGTGAATGAGAAATAAAAACCTCGTCAACCTGGAGGGGATCAATATTCAATTTTTTCATATTATACATCAGAATATCCGCTTTAGCGCCGGTATCGAAGAGTATATTTTTTCCAAAAGCTTCTACTAAACATGAAAATCCCCAGTCAGCTTTTAAATTTTTATCCCACGCCGTGTTGTCATATATTATGGTTATCTTCACTTCAGACCTCGATATTTCGTTAAAAATTTCGCCATCGTCAGAACTGTCCAATTTTCATGGAATGGGTCTGAACTTTTAGCATATTTATTTAGTCATAAAAAAGCCGGGCCCACTGGACCCGGCTTTTTTATGTTACCGCCTATTACCACGGCCTTTCCCGGAACCGCGGCCTTGTCCTAAACCTCTGCCTGAACTCCGGCCGGAGCCTTTGTCCTGCCCCGATCCTCTGCCTGCGTTCCGTCCTCCCTGCGCATTATCGCTAAAAGACCCTCGGTCAGGGTTACAGGCCCCTCGACCTCTTCCGGTCGTTCGGCCGTTACCCATTGGACCTGTTCCATCTCTTTTTGGCATAAAACTCACCTCCTTTGTATTCCTACAAACTATTTAAAATTTCCTGCCGCCTCTTCTGTGGCGTTTTCTGTGTTTTCCGCGCATTTCATAGGCGCCCCCCTCAATTATGAGAGCCTTTCCCGTTACCAGCGCTTCTGAAATAATTCCACGGGCTTCGGATAAAATTCTACCGTATGTCTGTCGAGATACCTCCATTATTTTTGCGGCGGTCTCCTGGTCAAGATGTTCGAAATCGCTCAATCTTATCGCCTCAAGTCCTTCCACTGGTAGAATAACTTCACCGGTTTGAAACATTCCCCGGGGCACAAAAGCGGTGATCGTCGGATATCTTGATACAAATCTCGGCTTTTTAATTCTTGGCATAATAAAATTACCTTTATGAAATGAGCATTTGATTAAAATATAATTAGCACAACACCATGTGTCAAGCATTTATTTGGTCATATGATCATTATATTAAGTGACGGTTCCGGAAAAAATAAAAATCATATTTTATAAAAAACAGCTTGACCATACGGACAATAGGACTTAGTTTGTTTTTTTTGAGATTATACTCATAACTGATGGACTCGTAAAAAGTCAAGAAAACGACAACCCAAGCCTTGAGACGGCAGTAATTCTATGAAAACAACTTATGACTGTATGCCCTGTTTTATCCGTCAGGCCCTTGACGCAGCAAGGTTAACGACCTCTGATGAAAATATTCATGAGAAGGTGCTTCGCGGTGTTCTTGCTGCAGCAAGCAAAATGAACCTGGATCAATCACCTCCGGTGATGGGTCAGTATATCCACAAATTAATCAGAGAACTTTCCGGAATTGATGACCCCTATAAAAAAATAAAAGACAGGTTCAACAGTTTTGCTCTCGAACTTTATCCCGAGCTGAAACAACGGATCCAAAGTTCTTCCAATCCCATGGATACCGCTATTCGAATGGCCATCGCCGGAAATATTATCGATTTCGGTGTAAATGCAGAAATAGACCGGTCTATTATCTTTGATACTATTGAACAGGCAATGTCTGTACAGTTGTTCGGGAATATTGATATATTGTGTGATTCAATAGATTCAGCAAAAAATATCCTATATTTGGGGGACAATTGCGGAGAGATTGTTTTTGATCGTTTGCTGATAGAACAATTGCCTGTGGACAAGGTAACATTTGTCGTAAGGGGCGGTCCTATCATAAATGATGTGACAATGGCAGATGCAAAGGAAACAGGTATGACCGAACTTGTCAATGTCATCGATAATGGTTCGAACATACCCGGAACGGTTTTAGAAAAATGCTCAAAAGAATTCAGGAAATGCTTTGCTCATGCTGATCTGATTATTGCCAAGGGACAGGGTAATTACGAAACGTTGAGCAGTTGTGAAAAGAATATTTTTTTTCTGTTAAAGGCAAAATGCCCGGTGATATCCGGTCATATGGGTTGCGAACAGGGAAGTTTTATTGTTAAAAGGAGTTTTTGAACCCAATGAGTGAATCAAAAGAAACCATTATGGTTAATGTCAATGTTGAAATGACAGCCGCTTCTCTTAAAGCAATTGTGGAGAATGCTAAGAAAATTGAAGGCCGCGATGAAAAAGGTGTTTATCGTATAGATACCGCTGACAAAGTGAGTGAAATGATTTCACAGTTCATTTTGGAAAACGACTTTGAAAGTTATGCGAAAAATATCGAAAATTATCCACGCGGGTTATAACGCTTAGAATTTTGCTGCGTTTGGGTCCGCAATTGGAATACTGGAATATTAACCGGCAATGGAGCTAAGGAGAATAGCCATGCCCCTTTTTGATTTTTTGTGTATGGACTGCGGAGAGACCAGTGAACTTCTCATTGCAGGTTCGGGTGAGAGGCCCGGATGCAAAACTTGCGGCGGCCATAACCTGAAAAAACTTGTTTCCGCTCACTCCTCCCTGTCCGGTCCGAATAAAAACCGGATGCCCGGACCCGGAGATACCGCTTGCTGTGGTTTGTCTCCCGGCCAGGCCGACTGCGCCGGACCGGGTAGCTGCTGCGGAAAACGACCCGCATAAATTAAGTGAGTTCGCATCACCCCATCTGCCAAGAAAGGCGAGGCGGTAAGGGGAACGAACGGGCGGGTCACAATTGGAATGTTGGAATAATGGAATGATGGAGTAATGGGTCTTAAGGAGTTTTTTACAATTAAAATGGTTTGTTTCCACCCTTACCCCCAATATTCCATTCTTCCAACATTCCATTCTTCCATTCTGATGGCAGAAACATATTGCATTAAAAAAACATGTATTCTCGAGAAGTTGTAGAATTTCCGAGATGTTTAAATATATAATACCCAATACAGAATTAATATATGAAAGGAAACTAAATTATGAAAGTAGCCATTAGTTCGTCCGGTAAGGATCTTAATTCAGAGGTCGACCCACGGTTTGGTCGATGTGCTTATTTTTTAATCGTCGATACAGACGATATGAGTTTTGAGGTTTTTGATAATGAAAGCGGCGTTTTAGGGGGCGGGGCCGGAATTCAGTCGGCCCAATTTGTTGCTTCCAAAGGGGTCAAAGCTGTAATAACCGGTAATTGCGGGCCGAATGCTGTGAGTACTCTTGATGCGGCGGGAATCCAAATGTTTCTCGGAAACACGGGAACCGTTAAGGAAGTTCTGGAAAACTGCAAAATCGGAAATCTGACACCCGCGCAAAAAGCGAATGTGCCGGATCACAACGGCTTAACCGGTGACACGGAAGGCAATCGCATCATGGGAATGGGCGGCGGAAGAGGTATGGGCGGCGGCGGTAGAGGCCGTGGTGGAAGAGGTATGGGCGGCGGTCGCGGCATGGGAATGGGCGGCGGCGGTATGAGCCGTGGCGGCGGTGTGGGCCGTGGCAAGAAAAGATCATAAAGAATTAGAAAGGAGGACAAAATATACCTGAGTTCTTGTTTTGCGAATGCAAAACCTGCTTGTCCATATAACAATGCGGAGGAAATAGCTAAAATGCTGGGGAACGAGACCGGTATCGAGGTGGTTTTGGGCACACATGATTATCATTAGCCCGATGTGGGTTATCTTTGTTTAGCAATTTAGGTTTAACCTAAAATCTGCAATTGATAATTTTGGGAGCAAAATTTGGTGCACGAGCG